>JAEUWE010000367.1 GCA_016791465.1 Pseudobdellovibrionaceae bacterium | reverse complement strand
GGCGACTCATTTCCATCTTGGATGGTTTGTGATGAAAGTGCTTGAAAGAGGTCTTTGAGCGCAGCTTCAAAATGGGGCGTATTGCAGATTGCCGCCCACTCTTTGCCGTCAAAAGAAATGCGATGAGTGACAGAAATCTTCCCGTCCATCAGATCGCGTATAACATTTGCGGTTGTCATCGGTCCGGTGATGTTGCCTTTAACATCAATAAACCAACGATCGCGGTACCCATTCGAGTCAGTATCCATCAACCGCTTTATCGGTTCAGAGCGTTAGGCGCTCGAGTCGAGGATCTTGAGTTTAGCTCGACTTAGGCCGAGGCGGTCTGAAGGAAACTTGAGGCCGTCGTTTTCGAGATCATTCCTGCGTTGAGCAGGATTTTGATCGAGGTCTCGTATGTCATCATTCCCTGACGGGCATGTGTTTGCATGACAGATGGAATTTGAAATGACTTACTCTCACGAATCAAATTTCGAATAGCCGAGACAGCAATCATCACTTCCAATGCTGCAACCATTCCCGGTTGGTCAGAGCGTGGCAAAAGAGATTGGGCGATAACGCCGAGCAAGCTCTCGGACATCATGACTCGAACCTGTTGCTGTTGGTCGGACGGAAATGAGTCGATGATTCGATCGATCGATTTTGCGGCATTGTTAGTGTGCAGTGTGGCGAATACCAAGTGTCCGGTCTCGGCCGCCGTCAGAGCCAGCGCCATCGTCTCGCGGTCACGCAACTCGCCGACCATGATGACATCGGGATCTTCGCGGAGGGCCGAGCGCAGGGCGCCTGAAAATGATTTTGTGTGCGGACCAATCTCGCGCTGGTTAATGAGGCAATTCCGACCTTTGTGAACGTACTCAATCGGATCTTCAATCGTGATAATATGTTCTTTGCGCGTCGTATTGATATGATGGATCAGTGCCGCCAAAGTCGTGGATTTTCCCGATCCTGTTGGGCCAGTGACCAAAACCAGACCGCGCACATTGTCGGCTAGAAATTTGAGTGAGTCAGGAAGTCCCAGCTCTTCGAGGGTTCGAATATGTTCGGGAACATAGCGATAGACCGCGCCAATGCCACCATACTGTACAAAGGCATTCGCTCGAAACCGTCCGACGCCGTCAATGCGGTAGCTCCAATCAAGCTCAAGTTTGCGTTTGAATGTCTTCGCATGCTCTTCCGACATCGTGCTGAGAATCAGTTTTTCCGCAGCTTGGGGCGAAAGCGGAGGAGTGTTGAGTCGAATCATGTGCCCATGTAGGCGAAAAAACGGAGGATAGGTCGACGAGATGTGCAGGTCGCTTGCACCTTGTTCGATCATCATTGCAAAGAGCTCTTCAATGGCCGCCATTGTTTAACAGTATCGATTTAAGCCTGACGAAGGCAGTCCAGTTAGAAACAGGTCTTGTCGGCATGGATCGGGTAGGAGCCTCGGCTTAAGTAGTGGCCCGGCTCGATGCGATACTGCTGTGAATGCGGTAGGGGCTCAGTTATCTTCACAGCATGTGGTTTTTTAAACGCAAGAGACAGCATGTTCCGCGTTCGATGGTCTCGATTCGAATGGAGGCTATTGGCGGGCAGGGTGCAAATTCAGCTGGGAAAATTCTGGCCGAGGCTGCGGTTTTAAAGGCCGGATTTTCAGGTAACCATTTTTCGAGTTTCGGTTCAGAGAAGCGTGGGGCACCAGTCAGGTCTTTTGTGCGATTCTCTCCCGCGAAGCAGGCAATCCGAAGCGCATCGTTTGTGCGCTATCCTGATGTACTCTTGGTCTTTCATGAAAATCTGTTGCGCACGCACCCCGAGATTTTTGACGGTGTTGGATCGGAGACGGACATCGTTGTCAATTCAAGCCTGGCTCCAGGACGGTTGCGCGTTCCTAGAGGAGCATCGTTTCGCACCGTCTACACTGTTGATGCGACAGAGATCGCATTGAAGGTTGGATGCGGATTGAATGCGGTGATGTTGGGTGCTGTCGCCGAGGCCGTGCATGAAGTTGACGCTGAATATATTCGACAAACGTTGTCGGAGTTTTTCGCTAAGCTTCCTGCTGAGGCCATCGCGCGAAATCAAACAGGTTTCAACGAAGGAATGAAGCGGCTTCGATCTGCAGAGTTTGCGCTCAAACAGGCGTCCGAACAATTGGTGGCCGCGGCGCTACCAGAGATTGGATACATGAATGCACCTCTCGGTGGAATTATCGCCAATCCGGGCAACACGGTCCTAAAGGACAATAGTGCAAGTCGCAAAGGAGTTGCCCCTCGTCTCAATCGTGAACTTTGTTTCAATTGCGGCTTGTGCGACATGGTCTGTCCTGATTTTTGTTTTGTTTGGGATCCTAATGGTCCGAAGCTCCAGGGGATCGACTATCAGTATTGCAAGGGATGCCAAAAGTGCGTTGTCGCGTGTCCGGTGGACGCACTGACTCCGGTTCTGGAGAGTTCTATTCCCGAGTCAGATCGCCAGTACCACGTGTTTCCTGAAGCCAATCGCGATGCGGTGCGGGCGCGTTGGCAGAACGCGGACTGGTCCAAGTTGGCGTCGGAAATTTCGCCCGAGATGCGAATGCTGACGTTGCAAACAGAACTTCTCGATCATCGGTCCTATATTCGGCCGGATCTGAGCCATGTGAAGAAGCCTGACGTGAAGGAATGAAGATGATGAGTGGAGCGGTTCGAGCTGAACAGGTTGAGCGATTTTTAACTGGGAACGAGATGGTCGCCGAGGCCGCGAAGGCCATTCAGTTTCACTTTATGGGCTACTATCCTATCACGCCATCGACCGAAATTGCGCAGCTTATCGATGCGATGAGGTCTCGTGGTGAAGTTTCGACCGTCCTACTGCCAGCAGATGGCGAGCATGGAGCAGCTGGCGCATGCTTTGGCGCAACGACGGGAGGGGCGCGAGTTCTCAATGCGACAAGCGCAAATGGTCTCCTCTACAGTCTTGAGCAATTACCCGTACAGGCTGGGAGCCGTTTGCCAATGGTTCTCAATTTGGTGACGCGTTCGATTAGTGGGCCGTTGGATATTCGTTGTGATCACTCAGATCTGATGTTTGCGCTGCAGACCGGCTGGATTATTCTTCTGGCGGCGACACCGCAAGCGGTCTACGACATGAATATTTTGGCCGTGAAGCTCGGCGAGCATCCCGATGTTCGCTTGCCGGTGATTGTTGCCAGCGATGGGTTTTTCACGAGTCATCAGCGGCAATCGGTTCAGATTTTCAAGAATAGCGAAACTGTGCAGAGGTTTTTAGGCCCGCGCCTCGATCCGGTGACGAGTCTTGACCCACGTCATCCAATTACCTTCGGTCCCTATATGAATGACCCGGACTTGATCAACAACAAGTACCAACTGCATCTGGCGCACGAGGCTGCGCTTCGTGTGTTCTCTGATCTCTGTGCTGAATTCGAAGCGCTGAGTGGGCGTCGCTATAGCGCGCTTGAGACATATGAGATGGACGACGCAGAGACCGCGCTCTTTCTCTTGAACTCAGCGGCAGAAACGGCGAAAGACGCCGTTGATCGTCTTCGCAAGACAGGAAAAAGAGTGGGATTACTTCGGCCAAACATCCTCAGGCCGTTCCCTTTTGAAGAGCTTAAGCGGGCTACACACAAAGTGAATTCGGTTGTTATTGGTGAGCGCAGTGATACTCCCGGTTCAACGGGTGGTCCGCTTAGTCATGAGGTCAAGTCCGCGCTTTTGTCAGATCACCATTGTGACGTTGTGGCCGTGAGCCGTGTTTACGGGCTTGGCGGACGAGATTTTAAAGAAGAGGACGCCGAGACACTTATCCAGACAGGTTTTGACGCCATTCAAAATCCGTCGGGAGTTCCGTCTTTTGGTTTTATTGGTGCAACTCCCGGTACACCCCATTCTATACCGCCATCGGTTTTGCCGCCGCTGTCGCGAGATCAGCTCTCGACAAAGCTTGTTCAGATTGAACAAACACCCGAGCAACCGAAATCGAAGGTGCGATCAGTTGTCGCGGATCCATCGCAGTTGGTGATGCGACCTAAACGAATTGCGCCGGGTCATGGCGCCTGTCCCGGTTGCGGGATTTTCTCTGGACTTGATCAGTTTTTCAAAGGCATTGAGGGCGATGTTGTTGTTCTTTATCACACCGGTTGTGCGATGGTGGTCACGACCGACTTTCCGTTCAGTGCGCACCGGATTTCATATCTTCACAATCTCTTTCAGAATGGTGCGCCAACCCTTTCTGGATTGGTCGAGGTCTTTCACGAAAAAAAGCGACGCGGTGAAATCTCGATTGGAGAAGATATCACTTTTGTGATGATCACGGGTGATGGCGGTATGGATATCGGCATGGGACCGACAATCGGTACGGCTCTTCGCAATCATCGCATGATTATTCTTGAGTATGACAACCAGGGGTATATGAACACGGGTGGTCAGCTCAGCTATACGACGCCTCTCGGAAAAGAGACCAGCACAAGTCACGTGAGTCGAACGACTCACGGCAAGGCCTTTCATCACAAAGACACAGCGTCGATTATGGCAGCGACCGGCATTCCCTATGTGTTTACCGCGATTGAAGGATATGGAACTGATCTCGTTGCGAAAGCGGCAAAAGCGCAATGGTATGCTCAGAACAGCGGCTTGGCCTTTGGTAAAATTCTGATCTCTTGCCCGCTCAACTGGTCAGCGGAAGAGCGTTACGGACAGGAGATTCTCCAACGCGCTGTCGACTCTTGTTTTTTTCCGATATTCGAAATTGAAAATGGTCTAACGACTCTGAGCTACGACCCAGAGACGGCCGGAAAGAAGATACCGGTCGCGAAGTGGTTGGAGATGATGGGGCGCTCAAAGCACTTGCTTAAGACTGAGCACAGTCAGACGTTGCAGCAGTTTCAAGACGAGGTTGATCGTCGTTGGCGGCGACTGCGAGCGATGTCAGCCCATCCGGATCTTTAGGAATTGAATTCGAGATGCTGAGCAATACGTTCGTAATCGACTGGATCACCGAAGAGCGCAAAGAAGAGCTCAGCTCTTTTCGGCGACGCATTTTTCGCGAGTACTATGGTCAACGGGTGGACGCAGATCGGCTTGGTTGGAACCATAACGATGACAAGTTTCCAAGCCTCGGGGCTTTTTCTGCAAATGGTGATTTGGTTTCTTGTCTTCGACTTGCGCCGCTGCCGACCCCAGAGGAATTTCTCCGCATTCTTCTCAAGCCATACGACGTCAAGGATGTCGAACTGCCGGTTGTGGCCTTTGGCCGTGCGGCGACAGACCGCGCGTTTATTGGGCGAGGTCTGCTTTCGATGTTGCGCAAGCTCGCAATCGAGATAACAGCCCATCGAGGCTTTTCTGCTGTCGTCTGTTCGATTGCACAGGATGATCCTCGGCGGCCACTTTTCGAGGCGATGGGATATGAGATCAGTTCGTATACGGCAAACTGGTCAGGATTTTTACCAACTGAAGAGCCACCGCTCTTGGGCGTGCTTCGCGGAAAAGAGAAGATGGCTTATGCGGCTCGCTATCTTGCCGAAAAGGCAGGAAAATCGGGAACGCTTTTCGATGTTCGAATCGACATCGAAAAGCGAACACTTCGGATCTAAAATCCAGCGTGTGATCGGACTCTTTGGCAGCGCTCGTCCTCATCGAGACTCATCAGCAGATTCTTTTTGAGCGCAGGATTTGCGTCGTCATAGCGATTCAATGCATGTTTTAGGCGCTGGGCGGGTTCTTTTTCACAAACGAGCGGAAGTAGGCCGCTGATGAATGTTCCTGCGCGATATTGTTCTTCGGTGTTACGGTATTTTGCGAAGAATTCATAAAAAGTTGAATCAAAGCGAAGACGCAATTTTGACTGTTCCAAAGGGAAAAGTGCCCACATGACAGCCTGTATCTCGTGAAGGGGCCGCTTCGACTCTAGCGATTGAAATTCTTGAATCCACATTTTCTTGCGGTCGTAGTCGGGTCTGATGGCTTGGACAGAGAGAGCCGCCCTCACTCCGCGATCAGTTTTATCGGCGGCCTGCATTGCGGTCAGGACAGCATCGGCTTGCGGGTGTTGAAAGCGTGAAAGAAGTGCTGCGATTTCCCATTTGCGATCAATGTCCAATGGAAATGCAGCAGAGACTTTGCCGTTCTCATAAAGTTCAAAGAGGTGATTCAGAGTTGGCTTGGTCCGTGCGATTTTGGTCAGGCTGTCGTACCAGAACTTCTCCTCATCACTTCCAGATCGTGATCGGCCAATGCGCGAGATAAACTCGTTTTCCATCTCTGACACAAAATTGAAGAGTTCGGTTTGCGACCGTTCATTGCTTGGCCAGTAATTCAGAACTGAACCAACTCCGCGTCCGGCCAGCGTGCCGACGACCTGTTGTAAGATGAGATCATTTTTTTCACTCGAGAGTCCGCTGCGCAATACTGAAACATAAGACTTCAGCGGAAGCTCTGTTTCGCGGACCATTCTCCAAAGGTCATTCCAAATCATCGCGCGTGTTGTGGCATCGCTGATTTTCGAAATATGCCGAGTGACAAACTCTACGCTGCGCCGATCGAGTACCGTATTGATGTAGCCGTGATCATTGTGGTTTGCGTAGACAAAGTCTGGACACTTCCACTTGCCAGCGATTTCAGCAGGGCCATCGTTTTCAAAATCGATTCGCACTTTGTCACTCAGGGCTACGCGGTCGCCGCTGAGGCGGTACAGTCCAATCTCAAGTGACTGAGGTCGAAACTGTCTTCCGCTAAGGGTTTCAAGATTGACCTGAATGGAATGCAGTCGGTCGCCGTCGCACATCCATTCAGTCGAAATGCGATCGGTTCCTGACTGTCGAAGCCATCGATCCGCCCAAACGCTGAGGTCCTTTTTGGTGTGCCCCTGAATGGCGGCGACGAAGTCGGTCAGTTTGGTATTACCGAATCGGTGTTTTTTGAAATAGTCGCGAAGGCCGCGACGGAAAGAATCGTGAGTGACGTAGAACGCGAGCTGTTTAATGACTGAAGCGCCCTTGTTATAGGTAATACCGTCAAAATTCGACTCTGCCTGTTTGACCGATTCAATCTTTGCTTCGATGGGATGCGTGGTGCTCATTGCGTCTTGAGCATAGGCTCCGCTCTTTACGCCAGAGGCAAACGCCTGCCAGCCTTCTTTGAACTCTGTCGCCTCGGCCATCGCGAGAGACGACATGTACGTTGCAAAACTCTCGTTGAGCCAAAGATCATTCCACCAAGCCATGGTGACGAGATCGCCGAACCACATGTGCGCAATTTCATGCAGGACAAGCCCAGCCAGATTGCGGCGCATCCGACGTGTCGGCTCTGATCGTGGTAAGGTCCATTCGCTGTAGGTAATAGCTCCCGCGTTCTCCATTCCGCCGGCATTGAATTCTGGAACAATCAATTGATCGAGCTTTCCGAACGGATACTTCTGCGAAAAGAAGTTCTCGTAAAAGCGGATCCCCTGCTTGCTGAATGCAAACCAGTCCTTGGGACGCACGAGTGTTTTCATCGACTGACGAACGAAGAGTCGTAGCGGCACGGCAGTGCTATTGTCGCTGAATGAGGCATAGGGACCCGCGTGGAGTGAGAAAAGATAGGTCGGCAATGACGCTGTTGTCGGAAAAGACCAGATTCGCGAATCAGGCCTGGGGCCCCGAACGCTGGACGTCTCTCTTGTTGCCGTGACGACGGTCCAACTTGTCGGTGCGTGGACTTTCATCGTCAATGTTGAGCGCAGATCGGGCTGGTCAAAGCAGGGCATGAACCGATTGGCGTCATAAGTTTCGAATTGTGTGTACAGGTAGACATTGCCATCGACCGGATCGCGGAAGCGATGGAGTCCTTGACCCGTGCGCGAATATTTCTGTGCATAAGAAATATCGATCGTGTTTCGGCCCAGTCTGAGCGCAGTGGCGGGAATGATGATAAAATATGGTTGTTTTACGGTGTTTGGCACAGTCTGGCCATTCGCAGCGATGCTGCTCACAGACCCCTCGAAAAAATCGATTCGCAGATCGCGGTCGACACTTTTGAGATCAAATCCGATAGTTTGTTTTCCGGTATACTGCGCTTCAAGTTCGTCGCTTGTGGCCGACATAAGGTCGACTTCAAGTTGATAGCTGACATTGCGAACGCGCTGACTGCGGTCGTCTGCGGCAGTCAGGGTCAGATCGGAGTTGTTTTTCGGAGAGATCTCTGAGGACTGTTTTGTTTTGGAAACGCAAGAGCTGCTCAAAGCAAGCGCGATGGCGCTGATCACAATGACGGAAAAAGCCGAATGCCGAGACTTTGCGTGCACGAGATCTCCTTTTTTGGAAATAGGCGTACAACGCTATTGAAGTTGGACATTGGAAACAAGCGCGCAAAAAAAAGAGCCGACTCATCGAGCCGGCTCAATTCAATTTAATCCTCGCTGTGTAAGCGAAGAACTAAACTACCAACGGCTGCCGCGATCTCCGCCGCCACCGCCGCGTCCGCCGCCGAAGCCACCACGGCCTCCGCCACCGCCGCCGCCGAAGCCACGACCGCCGCCGCCGCCTTCGCGGGGAGCCATCGGACGAGCTTCGCTAACTGTCATGGCACGGCCACTCCAGTCTGCGCCGTTGAAACGTGTGATCGCTTTAGCAGCTTCTTCGTCAGTCGACATTTCGACGAACGCGAAGCCTTTGCTGCGACCAGTTTCACGGTCAGTGATAACTTTTGCTGATTCGACAGTTCCGCACTCTGCGAATGTGTCGATCAGGATTTGATCTGTTGCTGAATAGGGAAGGTTCCCGACGTAAAGTTTCTTGCCCATGAATTGCCTCCAACGGCTTGGGAGCTGCCTCGGAGGTCAGAGCACTATGCCCAAAAACTCGAAACACGCATTGAACTTGCGCTACAGTGTAGCACGGTCAGTCGAAGTTCACTAGAGTCGGAGTTCGAAATATTTTTGCCGCAAGGCGACTGGGGCCGGCAGGAAATTCGCTCCAGGCCTGAGTTTCCCGGATTTTCCTGCAATTACAAGTAATTAAGGACGCCTACGGAGACGGCTTTTGAGAGTCGTCAATTGTTGTGGAATCGTTGACCTGGCCATCGTCACGATGCTCGTCGAGGGTCTTTTTCGCCACAGGGCCTGTAATGCCAACCCACTCTGGATAAAAGATCATCAAAAAG
>JAEUWE010000466.1 GCA_016791465.1 Pseudobdellovibrionaceae bacterium | reverse complement strand
AGCTCTTCCTTGGCGCGCTGAAGGGTCTTGAGGAGCCTGAGGCGAAACGCAAGGCGATCGGCAGTGTCTTTATTGATGTATTTATGGAAGCCGCTAAAGAGACAAAGCGTGAGTATCAGTGGCTGGCGCAAGGGACGTTGTATCCAGATGTCATCGAGAGTGTTTCACCACGAGGAGCATCGGTGACAATCAAGTCGCATCACAATGTCGGCGGTTTGCCAGCGAAAATGAAGCTGAAGCTTGTTGAGCCGCTTCGAGAGCTTTTTAAAGATGAAGTTCGCGCGATTGGCGCTGAGCTTGGGCTTCCCAAAGACATTTTATGGCGGCATCCGTTTCCGGGGCCGGGACTTGCGATTCGGTGCATGGGCGATGTCACGCGTGAGAAACTTGATATCATCCGCGATGTCGATCACGTGTTCATTTCGGCTCTAAAAGAAAAAGGCCTGTACGATAAAATCTGGCAGGCCTTCTGCGTTCTGCTTCCGACAAAAACCGTTGGAGTTCAGGGCGATGGCCGAACCTATGAACGCGTTGTGGCTCTTCGCGCGGTGACGTCGACAGATGGAATGACCGCGGATTGGTATCCGTTTGAATTTACGTTTATGCGTGAGGTTTCAAATCGGATCACGAATCAGGTGCGGGGCGTGAATCGCGTTGTGTATGATGTGACGTCAAAGCCGCCGGGCACGATTGAGTGGGAGTAGGCCGCCAAGCTTGGGCGGCACTCATTTCTATGTTAGCCCGATTTCATTAGCGGTGGAGTCCGGCGTGTTGATGAAATCTCAGTCTCGTGAGTCAGCTTTAGAAAGTTTTACTATGAGATTTTAATTCGAACGCATGGATTCTCTGGAGTGATATAGTGGGGGCAAACGCTATTGAAGGTCTTTAGAATTTAAGATAAAGAGGGAGCCATCCATGAGATTTGTCACGTTAATTCTGTTAGGAGCGATATCGCTATCTTCTGTGCAGGCCTATGCATTTCATTGTGAGGCCAATGGATCACCGCTCGTTTCGATCGATACAAAAATAGACGGCGAAAAGTACGTCTCTATTTCTGTTCGTCAGGGCGGTGAGGCTGGAATGGTCGGAGTTCGAAGACCTGTATTTCCCGGTGAAACAACGGAACTATTGACTAGCGCGAAAGCGGTATATCGGTCTGACGCGGGGAAGATTGAAGTTTTCGAATTTACGACAGCATCGTCAAAGTTTGTTCTAACTACCGGTACTTTAATCGGCAGCTATCTATATGTTATCTCTACTTCAAACGAAGAGCTCAAGAAGCGTCTCAATGGGAATGAAAGCGCATACTGTTGGGTAGGGGGCCGTTATGATAGCCCAGGACAGTATGTAGATTGAAGAGACGGGGGCGGGTTGCCCAGCCCCTTATTTTAGATGGGTTACTTCTTTGTTTTGTCTTCACTTGCGGGTTTGCGACTGCCTGTTGCGAGTTGCTCAAGGCTAATGGGTGTCGCGCGTTTTCCCGGAGCAGTGTAGAGGAATGGCGGCACGCCCTGAACAGGACATCCTGAGAGCATTGCGACGTTTCCGAAAACGCGAGCTCCGGTTCGAACGTAGACGTAGGCGAGATCTTGCGCCTTACCGTTGATGGTCACTTCGTGAAAGACTTCGCGGCCGCCGGTACCGTCGAAAACGTCCTCGCCCATTTTTGCGAACTGAATATTGCTGCTGCTGACCTCCTGAATCTTTCCAGGATTGCCGTCTCCACATGGGGCACAGAATTCAATAAACTCGGCGTCGGCGTTGAGAAGTCTTTTTGCTGATTTAACGACGTACTTATCGCCTTTTTCAATCCAGGCACATTGATCGGCGTGGGCGATAGACGTGAGGGCGAGAACCGAGAGCGCTGTAAAAGCGAGATTTTTAAGCATTGAGCCTCCTATTCGAAGAGCTTGCGAGGCGGACCGGGGTCGTACAAGTCCAGGACTTGGCAGAATCAGTTGAAGCCAATAAACGCGACGCATCAATGTCTTTATTGTCGATGAAAAGTCAGTAGATTGCGGTCCCATGTCGAGCTCTTTTGTCCATTTGCATGTTCACTCGCAGTATTCGCTTCTTGAGGCCACTATCAGGACCAAGAAGCTCTGTGAGCGGGCGCAGAAGCTGGAGATGCCGGCGGTGGCGCTCACGGACAACGGCAACCTTTTTGGGGCGGCTGAGTTTTACTTTACGGCAAAAGACTTCGGTCTAAAACCAATTATCGGCATGGATGCGTACATTGCTCCTAAGTCGCGATTGGTGCGCGGAGAGGATCGTGAGGCGGCACAGTTGCCGAATCGCCGAATCGTACTCCTTGCGCAAAATTTTGAGGGCTACCAAGAGCTTTGCAAGCTTTCATCGATCGGATACCAAGAGGGCTTTTACTATAAACCACGACTCGACTGGGAAGTGATCAAAGCGCACTCAAAGAACTTGATCGCTCTCACGGGCGGATCGATGGGCGAGCCTGCGTACGCATTCACGCGTTTTGGTAAGGAAGCGGCACTCGAAAAAATTCGCGAGATGAAGGAGATCTTCGGTGATCGCCTGTATCTTGAGGTGAATCGAACGGGGACGCCGGAATGGAATGAACTGGTTCCGTTTTTTAAAGAGGCATCACAGATCACAGGTGTACCCCTAGTCGCTTCAAATAATGTGCACTACCTCGATCAGTCTGACCAAATTGCACAAGAGGTATTGATCTGTATCGGATCGAACAAAACCCTGCACGATGAAACGCGCTACCGTTTGGGGTCGGACCAGTTCTACTTCAAGTCTAGCGAAGAGATGCGAAAGCTCTTTAAGGACCTTCCTGAGGCGTGCGACCGCACTCTTGAGATTGCAGATCGTTGCGATGTGAAATTTAACTTGAAGGATTCAAGCGGCAAAACGATCTACCATTTGCCGTACTTCACGAGCGATGATGGCAAAGCTCCGCTTGATCTGATTCGCGCAAAGACATTTTCTGGTCTTGAAGAGCGTTTTCAAGAAGCCGCGGCAACCGGCCAGACGGTACCGGATGAGAAGAAGCCAGACTACCTCAAGCGAGTTGAATACGAACTTTCCGTTATCGAAAAAATGGGATTCACGAGCTACTTCCTGATTGTCCAAGACTTTATCAATTGGGCGAAGAGTCAGGGGATTCCGGTTGGACCTGGTCGCGGTTCCGGTGCGGGATCGTTGGTCGCCTATTGTTTGCGAATCACCGATCTTGATCCGGTTCCGTATGCACTGCTCTTTGAGCGATTTTTGAATCCTGAACGTATTTCGATGCCGGACTTCGATATCGACTTCTGCCAAGACCGTCGACAAGAGGTCATTCAGTACGTCACAGAAAAGTACGGAGCTGACAGCGTCTCCCAGATTATCACCTATGGAAAATTGCAAACTCGTGCGGCGATTAAAGACGTCGGACGGGTTTTGGGAATGACCTTTGCTGAAGTGGACATCATCACAAAGTTGATTCCGGACAAGCTTGGCATTTCTATCCAAGAGGCAATTGATGAGGAGCCGCGTCTCAAGGAGCAGATTGAGCAGAATCCACAGATCGCAAACCTGATCGAGCTTGCACTAAAGATTGAGGGCTTGGTTCGAAATGCGGGAATTCATGCCGCTGGAGTTGTGATTGGAGATGCGCCGCTTGTGAATTATGCGCCACTCTACCGTGGGGCTGATGGCGAACGTGTCGTTCAGTACGATATGAAGTGGGCTGAGAAGATTGGTTTGATCAAGTTCGACTTCTTAGGTCTGAAAACGCTCACGCATATTAAAAACGCTCTGGATCTTATCGCCAGTAACCGAGGCCGGGTTTTGAAGGCCCACGAAATTCCAATTCACGATCAGGGCATTTACGAGCACATGGCCAAGGGTGACCTGCTTGGAGTGTTCCAGTTCGAAGGCGACGGCATCACGAGTGCAGTAAAGTCGATCAAGCCAAAGTGCTTTGAGGATATCACCGCAATCAATGCGCTTTATCGTCCCGGTCCAATGGACATGATTCCCGAGTACACCAAAAAGATGCATGGGGAAGAAGTCGTTGAGTACATGTTCCCCGAGCTTGAGCCGATTCTCAAAGAGACCTACGGGATTATTGTTTATCAGGAACAGGTTATGGCGATCGCATCGCGAGTCGCAAACTACTCGCTTGGTGAAGCGGATATGCTTCGTCGGGCGATGGGTAAGAAAATCGCATCTGAGATGGCTCAACAGAAAGAGCGATTCTTAAAAGGTGCGGCTGAGAGTGGGTTTGATAAAACTAAAGCCGGTCAACTCTTCGAGTTGATGGAGAAATTTGCAAACTATGGCTTTAACAAATCTCACGCGGCTGCATACTGTGTCGTCAGTGCGCAGACGGCATGGCTTAAGCGCTACTATCCCGTTGAGTTCTACGCAGCTCTTTTGTCGACCGAGATGTCGAATACCGACAACATTGTCCGCTACGTAAAAGACGCAAAAGCGCACGGCATCAAGGTTGAGCCACCTCACATCAATCACTCTGAGTACAAATTTACGGTCAAAGACGATACGATTTTCTTTTCGCTTGGAGCGATTAAGGGCGTTGGTGAAGGTGCTGTCGATGCTATCGTGGATGCACGACGCCAGGCTGGTGGTAAGTTTGAAACGCTTGATCAGTTCTTTGAAACGGTCGACATCAAGCGGATGAATAAGAAGGTTGTCGAGTGCCTGATCAAAGCCGGCGCGTTTGACGGATTTGGTTATCATCAGGCGCAGCTGATGGAAGGCTATGAGCGTTTCTTTAAGCGAGCTGAGGATGCGCGACGAACAAAGGAGATGGGGCAAGGTAGTCTCTTTGCGCTTCTTGATGCCGAAGAGGCGACGATTGAGCGCGTTGTTCTGAGTGAAACAAAGCCGTGGCCGAGGGCTCTAAAGCTACAAAACGAGCGTGAGGTTCTAGGGTTCTATCTGAGTGATCATCCGCTAGCAGGGCTTGAGAAGCTATTCCGCGTTTGGGTCACGCGTGAGATTGCGGGCCTCCATGAGGAGCCGGCCGATAAGCGAGTTGTGATTGCAGGGCTTGTTGCGCAGTACCGCGAGATTATCAGTAAAAAAGGCTCGCGAATGGCCTTTGCGAGTCTTGAGGATCTATCGGGCAGTATCGAGCTGATTGTCTTTCCTGAGGCTTTTGCCAAAGGGGAAATGGCTCTCAAAAGTGATCAGCCGGTGTTGGTCGGTGGCAATCTCAAAAAAGAAGCGGGATCAATCAAGATCATGGTTGATCGCGTGGCGCCGTTTGAAGAGGTTTTGCAGAAGTCAAAGTCGATGACCATCAAGGTGGCTCCGGACCTTCAAGACAATATGCTGACAAAGCTTCCTGAATTGCACGAGCTTCTCAGTCGCTTTCCGGGAAAGACAGGTGTTCAACTCGAGATTGATCTTGATGTCGATTTCGATGACGAAGCTGTGGCTTCGGTTTCGACAGGCGGTCGACGCACGGTCGTTATGGAGATCAAGGACCCTGCCGGTGTTAGCCCCAGCAGTGCGTTTTTTGAAGATTTGCATGGTCTGTTTGGCCGAACGGACTTTGTTGAGATCCGAGGCTAGGGCCAGATTGGCATTCTGCACAAAGAGTGTTGATCAGGAAATATGGTTTGCAGGATTTCGAAAAAACGGAAGAATAACGAGAGTCACTCTTGAAAAAAGATGGAGCTTTGATGGGTCAGCGCTTGTTTCTAGTTGTGGTCCTCTTTGTCGTTCTTCTCGCCGGCCGTTTGGTTCAAGCGCAAGTTGGGGCAGAGGAACTGCTCACGATTTCGAGTGAGGGCCTTTCGAAGGCGACATCGGCCTCGGAAGCGAGCCGCGAAATTCAAACCAAGATTATCTCGAATGTGGCTCGCGAACAGGCGCTTGAGATGATTGGCGAGAAACGATTTCAGAAAAGTAAAAACCTCGTGGAGTCACGTATTGTTCGCGAAGCGGCGAAGTTTATTCCTTTTGTTCAGCCGCATGATCCTGAGAAGCTTCCTGATGGTTCTTGGAAGATGAAGGTTGATCTCCGGGTTTCACTTGGAAACCTGCGACGGCTTGTCATTGATGCAGGCTTAATGACAGACGCCGATACACCGGTCACGATTTTCCCGATGGTCAATGTTGTCGATCGCACAAAGTCAGTCAACTTTCGCTGGTGGATGGGGGATGTTAGCGACGAGTCGCGAAAGGTTGTTGGTGAATGGCTTAAGATCGTTCACCGGCATTTTCACGAAGAGCTCATGCGCCAAGGTTTTGATCTTCTGCTTCCGCTCGAGTCTTCGATTGGATTTTCGGCGACACCGCTGCCTCCTGCTTTCCGAGTTGAGCGGCCGTCGACACAGGATATGAAGGCCATTGCTGAATACACAGGTGCGGCAATGTTCTTGCGCGGAGAAGTTCGAGTGAAGGATTCGCAGATTCAGATTCACTGCGAGGTTGTGCCGGTTTTGGGCGGCCGTACGGTCGCCGAGGTGACGAGAACCATTGAGGCTGAGGCTGGGCCGCCTGAGCTTGTAGTAGCCCGCAAACTAAAAAAAGAAATTCCTGAGATTGCCCGAGATCTGGCGACACAGGTTTTCGAAGCGTGGACAAGAGGAACTCTTGTCGCCAACACCATTCGCTTGGCGGTGAAGGGCAACTTGAGCCCGAAGCAGATGAGTGATTTTCGCAATCAACTCATGCGCTCAATGCGCGAAATCAAAGCTTTGCGTGAGCGAATGTTTGAGCCGGGTCGAGTTATTTTTGAGGTCGACTACGCATCGTCGGCCGAAGACTTTAAAACTCGAATCAAGGGGCTTGAGCTTTCCGGGTTCAGTGATCGCTACGTCGTGGATTCTGAACTTGGCGAAGGTGATGGCACGAAAGTACCGTTTACAATTGAGTTAAAGCCCAAGTTGTAATGAAGACTGGACGATAGTCAGGGGAAGTGCGGCTTTTTTTCGCGGCCGCGGACGCCTTTTAGTAAACTGAGAATATGAAAACCCACCTTGTTGCTTTCGTGGTCGCCTCCTTTTTTGTTTCTGCCTGCAGTCTTTTGGGTGCCAATCGACAGACGGGCGTTGCAAAGCCTCCTGGACCGCAGGTGAAAGATGTGCCCTATGAGGCGCGCGAATCTCGCGATGGCAAAGATATGTCGCTTAGAAAGCGCGTTATGGTGTTGCCGTTTCTTGATACTGCGGGCACTCGTGATTCGCGGTCAGCGATGGTGGCGCGTGAGGCCTTCATTCGTCAGTTGCGAAAAACCGATGATTTTGTCGTTGTTGCGAATTCTGATTTTCCAAAAGATGTTTCTGCTTTTCTCAAAGGGCAGCAGTATGACCTTGAAGCGATGGCCAAGGTGGCTTCTGGAATGGGTGTATCGGCTATTATCGAAGGAAAGATTGTCGACATCCGGGCGAAGCGTATCGGTGATGAGGTTGGTCTTGTTCGGAAAATTCGGGCGCGCATGAATGCGAAGGTGCAGCTGCGCATGGTGAACACACGAAACGGGTCGATCCTTCTGGATGAACAGCGCGAAGCTGAGGTTGAAGAAGGGACGACACGTGTCGCCGAACGAGCATCATCGGATCGGGGCCTTGAGGAAGATCCGGTGCTTGTCGAGGCTGTCGTGATCAAAGCGTTCGGTGCGACCGTTTCGCGGCTGATGAATGCGGTTGAGAAGCTTTCGTGGGAGGGGCGCGTAGCCCTTGTTAAGGGCGATCGCATTTTTCTCAATGCCGGCCGACTTTCTGGGTTACAGGTCGGCGACATTCTTCGTATTTCGGAAGATGGCGAGGACGTCTATGACCCTGAAAATGGGTCCTATATTGGCCGAGTCCCGGGGCGACTGAAGGGAACCGTTGAGGTGATTTCGTATTTTGGCAAAGATGGCGCAATTGGCATTGTGCACTCTGGCTCAGGCTTTAGAGAGAATGACCTCGTCGAACTTTACTGATAGACGTGGGGCGTGACAGAAACACGGTTGAGTCCACCGAATAAAATAATTCACAGCGAATTCATTGGCCAGATCTCATATCGGGAAGGTCTTGCTCGTCAGGAGCAAGCGCTGGCAGGGCTAATCCATGATGGTCATTCGTACAGCGGTGTCGTCCTGGGTTTTGAGCACCCGCCGGTAATTACGCTTGGAGTGCGGGGTAAGAGCCAAGATGATCTTGCCATTGACAGCGAGCTTATTCAGGCACGAGGAATTGAACTTGTGCAAGTTCCTCGAGGCGGTCAGGCGACCGTACACTCCCCAGGGCAGCTTGTGGTGTATCCGTGTTTGCGCTTGCGGGATCTCAATCTCTCACCGCGCTGTTTCGTATCAAAAATGGAGCAGGTCACGCAGGCTTGTCTTGCTGACTTTGGGATCGACGCGGTTAAAGGAGAGCGCGAACCTGGGCTCTTTGTTTCAGGAAAAAAAATAGCCGCATTTGGATTTCATATTTCTCGTGGTTTGACGAGTCATGGCATCGCCATCAATGTTTCAAATGATTTGTCGCTTTTTGGCCTTATTCGAACATGCGGTATCGTACGGCAGCCGATCACAAGTCTTGTGGACCAAGGTTGTCGCTATTCGGTCGCGGAAGTCTTTGCGGCGTGGGTTGCTCGCGTGAACAGCGATTTAAAGTCCTGTTCCTAAAAATCCGCTTCTTCGATGAGACGTCGAAAGTCGGCAAAAATCCTCCCTGCGTGACCGCCGCCCATGAGTCGACGATCAAAAACCATGAGAAGTGGGATCGTCGGTTCTGCAACAACATCGTCGCCGACGGCAAACGGCCGCGTTTTTACAACTCCAAATGAAAATGTAACCGGCCATGGCCAGATCGTAAAAACCAAATCGGCTCCTGACTTGGACGGGGCGTTCACCCAGCAGCCGCCTCCTCGGTGTCGTGCCCAGAGGCTTGGAATCCAGGATGGAAGGTTTAAAATAGCAGCAGCGAAGGGCCACGGGACGTACCGAAGAATTCTCATATAGAGTGCAAAATGCCGATCGTTCTCTTCTGTGCACTGGGCGTAGTACTTTAACTCGGTGGTGATCTCGGCGAGTGTTTTTTTGTCAACGTTTCGAATCGTTGGGGCGTAGGCATGCCCCGGGATATTGGGTAAGCTTTTTTCAACAGCAACGTTGAGATCGCAGCGGTCAAATTTTACGATTCGTCTAAAAAATGGTGGACCAATAATCGCTCGATTGAGTTCTGGGTGTTGTCTGATGACAGCAGCGACAGCCTTCAGGATAAGGGCGGTGTATGAGGGTGGTTCTTTTGCGTGCGACTGGTAATGCTGCCTTACCTGTTCGAGGCGTCGTGCGCTGACGAGAGAGCTCATGGTGACCATATGGCGCGGCTCCAGGGCGCCATTCATTGACCATGCATTGGTCTCAGCAAGACAGGGCTTGGTAATCGAACATCTTGAGTGTGTTGTCATTCCAAAAGCGTACAGGTGCGACAGAGGTTGCGCTAACGGCTTTTTGATATTTGAGTATCTGAAAGTATGAAAACTTCGCCGGTTCAGGATTCAATGGGTCGCGTTTCCTACAGAATCGACTCCTGTTACTACTCGTCCTTGGTTGAGCATCGATCGATGGATTTGATCTATATGCGGCGACATCATCACTTTGTTTCGAAAACTCACGTTATTGATGCGGTAGGGCCACTCTGGCTGGCTGGTTTTGCCGATCTCTCTCAGGGGCCAATCTCAGTGCGATCTCCGGATGGGATTCTGTCCTTGAGAGGAAGATATGGATTCTTTGCGCCAACCTTTGCCATTCTTGACTGGACGTTGGGACCAGGACTGCTGGAGTGGGAGGCTGTCTCGTCGAGCTGCGCTCCGCCACCTCCGGGGCACGATCGGCCCTTTCTTTTTGAGTGGTGCGGAGGGGTTCCGCGGAGTTATGCCGAGCTCTGTGCGATGTTGAATTCAGTGAAAACTAAAATCCCAATCGATCAAAACACTTGTGAGTCATTGCTCGCTAAGAAAGTGAAGGCTCAAATAGACACAGGGTTCATGGTCGATGTGCCGGTTTCAAACGGTGCAAAAGAGCTGGGCTATGACTGGGCTTATATCAGCCGGGAATTTAAAAAAAGCTACGGGCTATCGCCGGTCAAGTATCGAAACAGAATTCGGCTGTTCTGTGCCATTCGACTGCTTTCGCAGGGACGCACCGTCACTGAGGCCTGCTTCGAGTCGGGCTTTAATTCGCTTACGCAATTCAATGTTCATTTTAAAGAGTATCTCGGCACTCAGCCGACGAGCTATAGCTTCAAGAAGAATCCGTCGCGACAGTCTTAAATTGGCCTGCTGGCGCAGGGCGCTACGGACTGCGGCGATCTTGCTGGTCGGTGTTTAGATCATTAAATTATGTCCATGTTTAATCGGGCCGAAGTTATCGACAAGAATTTCACGCGTTTTGTTTTGGATGGCCGTCTTCCAGAGTCGCGCTCAGCGACGGACCTTCAGCAGTCAGGGTTGCGACCGGCTGAGGTCATGGACCTTTTTGAATCGCAGGTCATGAGTCGCCATTTGGACCTCATCGCTCGGATTTTAAAGAATCAAAATCTTTGCTACTATACGATCGGAAGTTCCGGCCACGAAGGCAACGCTGTTCTCGGCAAAGTATTTCGGCTGACTGACATGGCGTTTCTGCATTATCGCAGCGGTGGATTTATGATCCAGCGTTCAAAACAGCTTCCTGGCTCGACCCCGATCTATGACATGATGTTGTCGTTTTTTGCGTCGACGGAAGAGCCGATTGCAGGTGGC
>JAEUWE010000464.1 GCA_016791465.1 Pseudobdellovibrionaceae bacterium | reverse complement strand
CGGATCGTAACTCGCATCAAACTCAACAAGTTGCTGTTCCGCATACGCTTCAAGCGCCTGCAGTTCATCGAGCTGAACCTCAATTGACGCCGGCGTCACCTGTGTGCCGACTGGAGTATTGGACGTCGGCGAAGACGGTGTCTGGCCAAGGACGGTCGTAGACGTAACAAAGATGAGCGCTGCCATTGCTAAAACTGTTTTTCCCATAGCGCTCAGAGTATCGCGAAATCCAACCGACGGCAGCTTGGACCGGACCTCAATTTTCAGCAAAAACCGGTGGGCCCGACCTTGGGCCGTACGAGTTTTTATGACTGTCTACTCGACCGTAACCGACTTCGCGAGATTCCGTGGCTGATCCACATCGTGCCCCATGGCATTGGCGACGTGATAGGCCAGAAGCTGAACGGGAATCGATTCCAAAATTGGATTCACGTTCCACTCCGCCTTCGGCAGCGACAGGTAGTGATCACTCACGGCCTTGAGCGCATGATTGTCGCCAGTGCCAATCGAGATGATGCGACCACCGCGAGCGCGTGCCTCCTCAAGGTTTGAAAGCGTCTTCTCGTAGTTGCGATCGCTCGGACAAACCATCACGATCAGCATCCGCTCATCGATCAGCGCCAGCGGTCCGTGCTTCATCTCGCCAGCGGCGTAGCCCTCAGCGTGCATGTACGCGAGCTCTTTGAGTTTCAAAGCACCTTCAAGGGCGATTGGATAGTTAATCCCGCGCCCCATGAAGAGGATGCCCTTGTAAGCTTTGAGCTTCTGCGCAGCCTCAGCAAAGAATTTATCGTAAGCAAGAACCGCTTCCATCTGCGATGGTGCCGCCAAAAGCTGTTCGAGTGCGTGCTGCTCATCTTTGACAGAAAGCGCGCCGCGAACTTGGCCAAGGTACAACGACAGCAGATTGAGAAGGGCGAGAGTTGAAACAAAGGCCTTTGTCGACGCAACGCCAATCTCAGGACCCGAGTTCATGTACAAGTGGCCATGGGCCTCACGATCAATCGACGATGCCCGTACGTTACATATCGAAAGAGTCAGAGCACCGGCCTGCTTGGCCAAGCGAAGCGCCGCCAAAGTGTCGGCGGTTTCTCCCGATTGCGAAATCGTGAGAATCAACGAGCGCGGCGGAATAACGGGGTCACGGTAGCGGAATTCACTCGCGATATCGCATTCCACTGGAATTTTCGCGAGCTGCTCGATCAAGTACTTACCAGCAAGTCCAGCATAGTAGCTGGTTCCACAGGCAATAATAAACACACGCTCAATGCCCCGAAGTTGTTCATCGCTCAAGCCCACATCGCTTAGCTTCACTCGCTTCGTCTCAAGGTTCACATGCGGTGCACAGGCTGCGGCCACCGCGCGCGGCTGCTCGTGGATCTCTTTGAGCATGAAGTGCTTGTAGCCAGCCTTTTCAACCTGATCGGCAGTCCAGGTGATGGTGACCACCTCTTTTTTGATTGGTGCGCCTGCGGCTGAAAAGAACTTCACGTCGTTTCCTTTGACGAAAACAATCTCGAAGTCCTCAAGATAGACGACTTTATTTGTATGCGAGATGATGGCCTGAACATCGCTCGCGATCACCATCTCTTTTTCGCCAACACCGACAATCAACGGCGGCCCGTTCTTGAATGCGACCATCACATCCGGCTGCTTTTCCCAGACGGCCAAAATTGAATAGGCGCCCGTGAGCATCGGAAGTACCAGCTCAACTGCTTTAAAGAGATCACCCGTCTCTTTTACTTTTCGTGCGAGGAGATGCGCGACGAGCTCAGAATCTGTGTCGCTTGAAAAGACAGCGCCCTCGCGCGCGAGATCCGCTTTGATATCCTGATAGTTCTCGATAATGCCATTGTGAACGAGCGAGACGCCGTCGACTGTGTGCGGGTGCGCATTGCGCTCACTCGGAACTCCGTGTGTGGCCCAACGAGTATGACCAATGCCGAGGTGGCCAGTGAACGAAACTGTTTCAAGTTTTTTTGCGAGCTCACCCAGTTTTCCTTCAGCACGGACAACTTTGAAATGCTGATCGTTCTTTGGGCCATCGAGAATGGCAACGCCGGCGCTATCGTAACCGCGGTACTCCAGACGCTTTAAGCCGCCAACAATGACATCTTTTGGATCTTTAGGACCGTAGTAACCAACAATTCCACACATAGCTTAAGATCCTTTGGGCTTCCAGCCCTCTTTGTTCACCTGCCGACCGCGCGCAACGGCCAAAGCATCGGCCGGTACATCTTCGGTAACAGTCGAGCCGCTCGCAATTGTCGCACCGGCGCCAATCGTCACCGGCGCCACAAATTGCACGTCACTACCGACAAATACGCCGTTGCCGATCGTTGTCTGATACTTCTTGCGATCAGGAGCGTAGTTGCATGTGATCGTACCACAACCGATATTCACATCTTCGCCAACGATCGCGTCGCCCAAGTAGCTCAAATGCCCAGCCTTGGAGCGAGCGCCAAACTTTGTTTTCTTGAGCTCAACAAAGTTTCCGATGTGCACTTCGTTACCCACATCACTCTCGGGACGCAGACGCGCATAGGGCCCAATCTGAACTTTTGTACCAATCACCGAGTTCTCAAAATAGCATCCGGCCTTAATGTGTGTACTGTCGCCAACAATCGACGAATAGATATGAACACCCGGCTCAAGAACACAGAAGTTCCCAATGCGTGTGTCTCCGCGCAAGTAAACTCCCGGATAAACCACGGAGCCGCTACCGATCTGCACATCGTCTTCGGCGTAAACAGACGCCGGATCAATCATCACGACTCCATTTTCCATCAGACGATTTCGATTTCGTTTAAAGACGATCCGCGAGGCGCGCGCGAGCTCGGCTTGAGTATTCACGCCAAACGCCACAGCAGGGCGAGTCTTAATCGCGACGACCTTATAGCCTTCCTCGATACCGATCGAAATGATGTCAGTCAGATAGTACTCGCCCTTGGCGTTATTCGGCTTCACTTTGTCGAGAAGCTTCGTCAGCACATCCGCTTTTGCGACATACGCGCCACTGTTGATTTCGCGAATTTTCAACGTATCCGGACCTGCATCGCTCGCCTCGACGATCGCGCGCAGTTCGCCCTTCTGACGAACGATGCGACCAAGCGAGCCTGGATTTTTTAAATCGGCCGTCACCACCGCAATATCAGCCTTCAACGCGTTGAACTCCGTCAGCACCGTCTGCATATCGGCCACTTCGATGAGCGGAACGTCGCCACTGAGAATCATCACTGTGCCATCAAGCGAAGCCGGATCGGCGGCCTTCACGGCGTCGGCAGTTCCACGTTGTTCTTTCTGCGAGTACGCCACCGCTCCCATCGGCTCGACAACACGACGAACAAGTGCTTCGCCGTGACCGACCACCACTCGACGCTGGACGGCGCCAAGTGCTTTTGCCACGTCCAGGACCCGCTTAACCATTGGCTGTCCAACAACAGGATGCAGCACTTTGGGAAGCGGTGACTTCATGCGCGTGCCTTTACCGGCCGCTAAAACTATAACTGAGAGCGAATTCGTATCTTTCATGTCTGGTTGAAACTATCTGGGCCTCGACAAGGGGGTCAAGTTGGCCAAAAATGAAGACGCGGTCAGCACTGTTCCGAGGGCCGCCTTTTGGGGGTTTTTTGGCCACACCGACAAGACTTGAATGTTGGAAAAAAACAGCGATGGAAACTCCTATTTCGCTCGCAAGCTCAGAACCCCTTGCGCAGCTTCAGGGAAAACGCCCCATCCTCTTGTTTGGTGGTGTTCACGGCGATGAACCAGAGGGCGTTCGCCTCGCCGAAGAAACTTTGCGCTCGCTTTTAATTTGGACACGGGACGGCATTTCGCTCGCACCCTGGATCGTCATCACCTGCCTCAATGTCGATGGATACAAATCCAACAGCCGAGTGAATGCTCGAGGGGTCGATCTGAATCGCAACTATCCTTCAAAAGACTGGTCACCCAAGGCCGATGCTCCCCGCTACTCGCCCGGCCCGAGTGCCGGCAGCGAGCCCGAAGTACAGGGCATCGTTGAGCTGATCGAGACATTTCAGCCAAGATTGATGATTCACTGCCACTCGTGGGAGCCCTGCGTGGTGGCGACCGGTCCCTATGCACAAAAAGATGGCGCACGCCTCGCGGAATCAAGCGGCTACAAACTTGTTCCTGAAATTGGCTATCCAACGCCGGGCTCACTGAGTCGGTACGGTTGGCACGATAAGAAACTACCTGTGATTTGCATCGAAGAGAGAGACGGATTGACGGATCTCTCGAGTATTTGGCCGCGTTTTGAAAAAGGAATGCGCGAAGTCTTCACCGACCACAGTCTGCGCGATCAAGCGGCGAATCCAAGTTCAACAGAGAGCGGACAATGAAACCGCTCTTCGAACAGATCGTCTTTGATCTCGACGACACACTTCTCGACACCAGTGGAACTCTCGTCCCTATCGCCGTGCGCCGCGCCTGTCTCGCAATGATCGACGTCGGCCTACCGATGACGATCGACAGCGCACTCCTTAGACGCACCGAACTCCTTCGCCTCAATCCTCGTATCGACACCTGGACAGAACTGGCACAGGCGGCACCAGAGCCCATACGCGCACGCATTGCCAAGGCAGGGAGCGACGCATTTTATCGCTACAACGTCGACGAACTTCCCGCGTCTGCCTTTCGACCACAAGAAGGTGCGCTTGAGCTCCTCCACTTCGCGTCGCAACGCTCAAAACTCCATCTCGTCTCCGCTGGTGACGAACAGACTCAAAGAAAGAAAATTGAGCGACTGGCGATAGAAAAATTCTTTGCTTCCATTCATCTGGTCGCCCCAGGACCCGGCAACAAACATCGCGCCTTTGCCGAAATCGATAGAAAATTTCGTACCTCCCCCGAGGAACGATTTGTTTCGATCGGCAATCGCGTCGACACTGACCTCGGCGAAGCAAAGACGCTCGGCTGGAGCACCATTTGGATCCGCGCCGGCGAGCATGTGAGCCTACAGCCGCTGACAAGCCAAGAGATCCCCGATTTTGAGGCTGGCTCACCAATGGTTTTGCTACGCCTTTGGGAGCAACAGTTTCCAACAACAGTGAAAGATCCGAACGTATGAGCTCTTCGATCGTCATCGTGGGCCAGCAAGCGACCACACCCAGCGATCCCCGGCGCCGCGCGCTTGCCGATCGCATTGGCGCAACAATGCTCGACACCTGGCCCGAAAACAAAACTGGCATTGATGTTCTGATTGTTGACCTCGCACATGCCAAAGCCGCACAGCTCCGCGAACAGCTGCTTCAAATCAGCGAGGCCTCACCGACCGCTCGCACATTATTGGTTGGACATTCATCAACACCCATTCTGGAACTCTTGGCCTCAACGACCTTAGGGACGCCGATTCTGGGCTGGATCGAGAGCTTCGAAAGCGAAATGTTTGAAGCCAAAGTCCTCGCTGCACTTTCAGAATCACGCGAACTCAAGCAAGCCGCGGAATCTCTCACTCTCTACCATCAACACAACGAAAACCTACAACGGCTTTCAAGTGAACTCGAAGAGCGCATC
>JAEUWE010000359.1 GCA_016791465.1 Pseudobdellovibrionaceae bacterium | reverse complement strand
AGTCGCTCCATCGAGGCAATTCGCTCTTCTGCGATATGAAGGATGCACTCTTTGTACAGGCCTTCTTTGCCGCCAAAGTGATAGCTGACCAAACTGACATTCACTCCGGCTCGGTCAGCCAACTCTTTGACTGTCGTGCCTTCGTAGCCTTTCTCTGCAAAAACATACCGAGCGGCGCTGAGCAGAGCGGAGCGAGAATCGGGAGTCGGGGCTTTGGCATTCATGTCCCCATTATCGGGGTCTAGTTTGATAAACTCAAATGATCATTTGAAAAAATCAAATGCGTGTTACATAATGATATTTACGCATAAAAACATATACTTAGGTCTTATAATGAGACGCGATTAAGGTCGATGTTGCCACTGAGTCGTCGGATGACCGGCGAGATGTGCCGTCACTGTGGGAACGGCGTGTTTCCACCCCAGCAGTGCAGTTCACTTTGGCCGGCTGTCGGTTGGTTGAGAGCGCAGAACAGGCTGGCGCCAGAGCCGACGATCGAAGTGGCCGAGGTCATGGGTGGTGGATTTTGATCTTCGGAGTAGAGTTTTCCCCAACATTGGACTTCGCCAGTGTCGAGAATGGCGCAGGTTCGATTGGAGCCCAGCGCAAAGTCGACGACCTTTCCGGGCTGTTCGAGACCCGGCGGAATGGTGAGCCCGAGCGTTGCTAAGTCTCCCCAGCAGAGAAGCCCGAATTTATCGAGAGCACAGGCATGCCGAGAGCTGACGAGAACTTTGCTCGGAGAGAAGAGTTGAGCAGGAAAGGGTTCGCCGCGGTACCCATTTCCCCAGCAAGTGAGTGTACGGTTACTGCTGCCGTCGTCAGAGATGGCGCAAGCATTGTCGGCCTCGACGCTCAATTGAATCACGTTGGCGAGGTCGGTTGGCGTGTTTCGAACTTCAGTGTTCCAGCCATAGCAGGCGATGGTGTCGCGAGATGTGGCCACATCGGCTCCAAAGACGCAGAGAGATTCGCCATCGGGACTCGATGAAGCAGCTTTGATATTCAAAAAATCAACGCGGTCCATCCGTCCGGGGCAGTCAATACCGCGCTCGTTCCAGTAGCAGCGATTATAGCCGCCAAATTCGACATGAATACGCCCGGCCTGTGGCAGACTGCGAGAGTTATGAGACGACCGACTTCGGCACTCGACACTGCCATTTTTTAAGAGGGCGCAAGGAACAGAAATAGAACCGTGAAGTTCGAGAACACTGTCAGAAAATGGGATTGGATCCGGCTGTCCCCAGATCATATTCCAACACTCGACGGCCTCATCTTTCTTCTTCAGCACGCAGAGCTCGCGGTAAGGCCCGAGCCACAGATCGATCACGCCGCTATTGGGCTGTGCGTATTGAACGGGAATCAAGTGATTCTTCGGGGGGGCCACGTGGCCACTTTTGAAGTCAGCGCAGATGAGGCGCTGGTCTTTACTTAAGGCGCAAAACTCCACGCCGTCTGTCGTCCAGTGACTCGCAGTTAGAAAGTCATCGACGAGCGTGACTGGATTTTGATTTTGGAACCAGCACTGCACAACTTTATGATTCCTCGCGCAGATCCATTCTTCGCCGACCAGGATTTCCTGAACCTGCGAAAACGTCATCGGAGCCGGTGCCCACCCCCAGCGATCGGCTTTGCAGCTGATCGTATTTTTTTCGGCCCAGCAGATCAAAGAGTTGGCGACACCGATGGCTGAAATTGGTTGTGCCGTGTTGATGGTGAATTCTGGCTTCTTGTCTATCGTCCATTCGCCTGTGAGGCAGTGGAGCGTTGTGCGCCGATTTGAAAGTCCGCAGGCATTCTGTGCGCTGGTTTGAACCGTGTCGGCACTAGAGCTCTCAATTAGCGCTTTGAGATCGAAGTCTTTTTGTGAGGTGCCAAAACATTTTACGCCTTCGGTGTCGACGCCACACTTTGCACCGTCTGAGATCGAAATCGAAGTGGCGTGGCCCGGGCGTATAAATGTGGTTACGGTTTGTGGCAGCCAGACTTTTTCAAGCGTGGCCGAGAGGCAGAGCGTTTGGCCAAGCTCTCCGACACCGCAGACTTCATCAAAACGCAGTGACTCGAGTTTGTGCAGTTTTTCGGAGGTCGTTGCGACGGGACCCGGCCTTGCGAGCGAAGGAACAGACTGGGTCAACGTGACGATCAAAATCGCTGCCGTTGCCACTGCCGTCCGTATCGCATCTGTCATAAGTTGCCGGTCGAGGGTGTACATCAGGGAGTGCCAGCTGGTGTCGCGGGGACGGGTTCGGTTTCGCCGCCAAGCGAGGATTGACCGAGGCCCCAGCAGGTGACGCCGTTGAGATCGGACGCGCAGGTGACAAACTCAGCCGCTTTGATTTGGTCCGGACTGTTGAGGTCCGGCACGTCGGTCTGTCCGTAATCGTTGCCGCCCCAGCAAGATACTTTTTTATCGACTGAGAGAACACAGATATGCCGCTGTCCCAATGTGAAGTCAGCAACGGTTTCGGGCTCAGTGAGCGGTGTCGGAACCTCGAGGCCAGCATTCTGAAGGTCGCCCCAGCAGATGAATCCGAATTTATCCAGAGCGCAGCCGACCGATGCGCCGAGTAGGAGCTTTTTGACCGAGCTCAAGTTTGGAGTGGATTGTCCGCCGACGGGCTCGCCCCAGCACTGCAGGTCGTCTTCGCCGTAAATACATCCATAGGTATGTGTCATTGAAAGCCCACTTGGCCGAGTTGTCAGGGCCGGGCGCTGACGGATGATTTCGGCCATCTCGGTTCCTGAGCATCGAATGTCGATGGCACCGTTCTGATCTTCAACCAAGACACAGGTGTTGTAAATCGAAGGAGCCTGATTGACGGCGATGACCTGGCGGACACTCGAAAGTTCAGAGTCGACTTCTTCGCCATCACAGATAAAGCGCAGTGAGTTCCAGCTGCAGCCATTGAAGTAGCTGGGAAGATCCGGAGATTTGGGAAGAGGTGCGGTCTCGTAGCGTCCGTTTGCAAAACAGGAGACCCATCCATTTTCGGCAACGACACAGGTCTGGCCTGCCACGACAAAGTCTTTCACTTCACCAAGAGTTGAAGGCACTTTTTCTTCGACTCCATACATCCAGCATCGAAGTTCAGAACTCGCGAATCCATCATTCTTGAGTTTGAGGCAGAGGCGCTCGCCGCTGGATTTGAAAGCTAAAACTTTGATCGCCGGATTCTGCAAAATGGTCTTAATGGAGTTTGGTA
>JAEUWE010000373.1 GCA_016791465.1 Pseudobdellovibrionaceae bacterium | reverse complement strand
GCAAAGGAGCACCGATGCAGATTCAAGGAGATCTCTTTAAAGGGAATCCCAGACTCATCGATCTCCAATTTTCTCTGAAAAGCAGAAAAGTTCAGTTCGGCGATAACTTCCGCTCCCTCAATCCGGCTGCGAGCCTCTATTTTGACTCTTACGCCGACGGTCTATCCTTCGCTCCCAACTCTTTTAAGGACGTCAAACTGAGCAGTCTGGTAATCCCTGGAACTCACCTTAACGTGGGGCTTTTCTCCGGCGCTCAAATCGGGAAAATCGAATTTAGCAGTTTTAAGCCCGAGTTTGTTTCGAAGGAAACATTCGCTGGCATGGGCTATCTCGGCATGCTTACGCTCGGGATGGACTACTATGCGCCTCAAGGAGTCTGGGTTTTCCCTGAAGATTTCTTCTCGTCGCTTCGATTTGTGGAGGGATTAGGCATCACGATGAGCTCTGGTTCTGAGTGGAAGCCCAAGCCAGACTTTCTCGTCGGGTACGACAGGCTCCGTGAGCTATCCCTTCCCGGACAGGTTTATGACATCGTAGAACCCAGTACCTTATTTAATCAACTGCCCCGACTCGAAACTCTGAACTATGATCCCTACTGGGGCGAGAAGGACTTTCCTGCGCGTAGTTATAAGCGTAATTTCGGGAGTTCATGCTTCTCGACAGGCGCACAGCTGGAAATCGGAACCCGCTGCAGCGAAGACCACAGTGTCTATGCCGGAATGATTCAAGGAAAGAAGGTCTTCTCTACGCCGAGTAATTGCGACGGCGGCGGCTGTTCGGCCGGATTCCCGATAGAAACTCAGGATAAAAGTTCGGCCACGTGGGATGGAGCGAGAAGCTTTTGCCAGCGGCTTCGATTTGGCGACCATCAAGATTGGCGCCTTCCCACGATGGATGAGCTCAATCTCCTTTATCAGGGGCAGAATGCGATTGGCGGATTCAATACTGGCAACGCGGAAGTGAATTGGGGAGTCTATTGGTCTCTTGACAGTACGGAAAACTACCCTGATCTAAGGCGAATCGTCATGTTCTCTGGGACACCCCCGGTGAAATCGAATTGGCCGAAAGATCGACTGGGTTTCTATCGTTGCGTTCGAAGCGTCGCTCAGTAGACGGCTAGAGAGCCGCGCCTGAGCTGACCGCAAAGGCGTGCGAAAAAAAGCAAAGCCCCCCGGATTCGCAACACGCACCGGAGGGCTTTTTCATTTTCAGCAGGAAGCATCGAAGAAGCAAAAAGGAAGCATTCTCACGAAATTTCCGGAAATTTCGCGAAAGATTCAGGCCGTGACCGCCAGGCCCGGTTTTGTGATTTCAACTACTTGATTTGCTTTGAATTGCTGTCGACTTGCTTGGAAATTGATTCGAAAAATGGCGGAGTGGGCGGGATTTGAACCCGCGGTACGCCTTTACAGCGTACGACAGTTTAGCAAACTATTGGTTTAAGCCACTCACCCACCACTCCGCAAAGGTGTCGGTGGTACCCGTTTAAAGGCACCGGCTTAGTTGGACAGTGCCATGCGGCGGGGCCCAAATCAAGAAGCACCGCCGTCAAAGCCCGTAAGTCAGTCGAGGGTCTAATAATTTTCGGGAAAAATCTCGCGTTCCACCGTTTCAATTACGGTGTGCAGGATTTTAATGTGCATCTCTTGAATGCGATCTGAAGTCTGGGCCGGGATAACGATCGCAAGATCAGCCATCGCCTTCAGCTGGCCGCCGTCTCGACCGAGGAGGGCGACGGTCTTTACTCCCATGGCTTTTGCGGCCTCAAAGGCGAGGATCACATTTTTCGAGTTTCCCGACGTCGAAAGGCCAACCAGAACGTCTCCGGCACGGGCCAAACCCTGAAGCTGGCGCGAGAAAATGTACTCAAATCCATAGTCATTCGACACACAGGTCACGTGTGAAGAGTCGCCCAGCGCGAGAGCGCCCAAGGGGCGTCGGTCCTTGCGATAGCGCCCGGTGAACTCCTCCGCAAAGTGCATAGCATCGCAGTGGCTCCCGCCGTTTCCGCAAGAGAAGGCGCGGCCACCGTTTTGAAACGCGTGAATCAAAATCTTCGTGAACTGCTCACAGCGCTCGATTTGCGCGGAATCGCCTAAAAAAGCGGATAAAGTCTTCTCGGCTTCGCTCAAAGAAGCCATCCAGGTCTGCTTGTGGGTCTGAATTGATGCCATACTCACGTTTTAGCCGGAAAATTACGCCTGCGCAGTTGATTTAGAACGAAATTCGCTTTATCCATGAGCCTCTCTTTCGGGCGCCGGTAGCTCAGCTGGATAGAGTACTAGACTACGAATCTAGTGGTCGGAGGTTCGACTCCTTCCCGGCGCACCATTTTCCCACCAAAAGGTACCCGCTACCTTTCCGCGACCCAGAGCGTCGCACGAGATGTCGGGAAAGACGTCGCGACAGGGCTATTTCGAGTTTTGCAGAATATTTGTCAGCACACTGACCTGTTCGGTGAGCTCGGGCGAGAAAAATGCCGTCGGTCCCCAGCTCGAATCATGTCCGCTCATCAGCCATGAGCCGTCTTCGTGTTGAAGAAGTTCGACGGCTCGTCCCGTTTCAAACGAAATGGCGAGGCGGTTGGTGACGGTCGACTGTTTTTGAAACTTGGGATCGATAAACTCGGCGACATCGAACGTGCAATTGCGTCCCATCCACGTTTCAATGAGATCGCCAAGGCCGGGGACAGGTTTGCCTGCGAGCCAATTGCCATCCCGACGTTTGATTTCGCCGTTCTTGTTTTTGATCGAGGTGATGCGCGCCGGACACCACTTGAGCTTGCGCGAGGTGAAGGCGAGGATGCCGGCCTGGAAAAGAGATTCCAGCTCGGGCCGCTTGGAAAAGTCGGTGCCTTGTCCTGCGGTAGGACCGTCGGTCCACAAAAAGGCGCCGGGCGTCCACACGCCGCGCCAGCTGGTTTTTGAAAAGTCCTCGATCTCGACTTCAACACCCCATCGATTGCCGCCAGCGAGAGTCCCTGGAGTGGTATGGAGCTCGCGAAGCGCGAGAAGTCGCCGATGAATGAATGCGGGCGGGACAATGGGTTCCCACGCGGCACTGCGTGCGTTCCGAGTGAAGGTGAACTCGACCGCCCCTGATCGCCAGCGGAACTTGCGAATCTCGTCGGGGTGAAACGCGGGCTTTGTGGCAGTAGGTGATTCGGCCGCCGGTGGCGCCGTGAAGGCGATCTTGCCGTTCACTTTTTTCGAGTACCACTGCCAAAGCAAAAAGAGTGGCCCGAGCGAAAAGAGGATGACCAATATCACGACGGTTTTTTTGGTCATTTTGTTTTGCGGTGTGGTCACGGTGCGGTCTCCTCTTGGAACTCCACAACAAGAGCGTGGGCAGATCAACTGTTGAATGTTGAACCCAAGGCCCAGTTGTTTTTGCCCCTCGGTCGCACTATTCTGCCGCCATGAAATCGGTATCGATCTACATTCGGCTCGGCGTTCTCGTTATCGCACTTGTTCTGGTTTTTGCGGGGATGAAGGCGATGACTCCACAGGCGATTCAGGGGGCATTTTCGGCCCTTGGCGTTGAACCGGGCGCAGCTGGGCAGCCCGGCTTACAGAGTGGTGGGAAGCCGCTCGCACCGGGCGAAGAGCGCCGAACGCTGTGTCGGACCCGCCTTCGCGCGATCCGATTTGCCGATGACCGGGCGGTGGCCGAGGTCACGAAAGGGATGAAGCTCGATTGGACCGCCGAAGAGGGTGCCGGCGAAAAAAAGAGCGTCCGCTCGATCGGTTATTTGGAAATGGAGAAATGGCTGTCTCAGCACTGCCAGTTCCTGGCCGCAACCGGCTCCTCAGCTGCGGAAATGGCGGTTGGGCAGGTCCCGGCGGTCGTATTTGAGTTTATTGACGGTTCCAGCTGGGGCCTGAGCCAAGCCGGGGCGCTGTTTCGCCCGCATTCAGACCCCCAAACGCCCTTTTCTTCACCAGACCTTCAGGCGGCATTGGTGGAACTGCGCGAGCTGGCTGGCTTCCCGGTTGACAGCAAGAGCCCATAAACCCTATTTTGTCTTCTCCGACGTTATTCGTGTTCAGATGTAGCTCAGTCGGTAGAGCAAGCGGCTGTTAACCGCTGGGT
>JAEUWE010000346.1 GCA_016791465.1 Pseudobdellovibrionaceae bacterium | reverse complement strand
TAAGTCTACAGGTGATGCTGAATATTCCTATGGCTCTCATCGGAAGTATTGTCGCGGAATATATAACGGAAAGAACATTGTCTGATGCGACTCTTGTGGCGTATAACACCTTGTGTGGAATTGCTTCCAGAAATGGAATTCTCCTAATTAGCCACTACCTACATTTGATGAAGGACGAGGGTGAAGTGTTTGACCGCAAAATGGTGATTCGCGGCTCGTTGGAGCGACTTGTTCCAGTGCTGATGACCGCATCTACAGCGGCACTCGCTCTAGTTCCTCTTCTTCTCTCGCAGGGTGAGCCAGGGAAGGAGATTCTCTATCCAGTCGCGGTTGTGATTGTAGGTGGGTTGATCTCATCAACACTTCTCGATCTCATCGTGACACCAACAGTATTTCTTAAATTTGGAAAACAAGCGGTTCAGAATTACCTGAGCCGAGAACAACAGCAGAACGAAGGAGAATGGAAATGAAGAAGATGTTTTTTGCTCTGGCTATGGTGCTTTCAAGTGCGGCCTTTGCTCATGATGAGGGACACGGTCCCAAGCTTTCAGATACTGGGAAATATGGAGGTTTGATTTCAGGAGTTGTTTTGAAAGCTGATGCGAAAAAGGGCGCAAGTGCTGCTCTTATTCATAAAGCGGAGCTAGTTCGATCTGCCGACGGGACAGTTCGAGTCTACCTCTACAATGACAAGATGACCCCTCTCGATTTGAAAGGATTCGACGCCAAAGGAACAGCAAGTCTTGGAGCGAAAGTGAAAGGAAAGTTCACTGAAACAGGATTTTCTCTAGAGCAGAAGGACAATGCCTTTGTAGGCAAAATGCCGAAGCCTGGTGCGAAGCCTTACAATATTGACGTCACTCTCAAGGAAGGAAGCCGTGAGCTTCTGACTGCATTCGATAACTTAGATTAGGAGTATATAAATGAAATACGCGTTTTGCCTTGTAGTTCTCATTGGATTTCCTTTGTGTGGTCTCGGACAAACCAAAGCGAAGGCCAATCAAAGTGTATCCAGCAAGCCGACTCATGCTGCTCAACCTCTTTCCTTCGATGAACTTCCAAAAATCATCGCAGAGAAGAACGAAAACTACAGGGCGGCGCGATCCTCGATCAACGCTCAACAGGAAAGAACGGGCCATCTTGCTCGTTCTTTCCTTCCTCGAATTTCCGCGAGCGTCGGAGAAGAGGATATTGAAATGACATCTGGTCTTAAAGATAGACAGACAAATTGGCGTATTGGAGCTTCCGTCAATTTATATCGAGGGGGACGTGACAGTCTTGATGAAGATATTCGCAAAGCTAATCTCGATGCCGCAAAAGTTGATTCGACTATTGATTTCCGTAAAGAGCTACGCCTGGCAAGAGCGAGCTTTTGGAATATTGTGGCTTTAGAGAAAGTTCTAACTCATCGACGTGAGGAGTTGCGTAGGAACGAAGAAAATCTTCGTTCGGCAAGAAAGCGAGCTGGTGCTGGTGTCGCTTCAAACGCAGACGCGAACCAGTTTGAACTTTATGGAATGGAGCTTGAGCAGAGAATTAAGCAATTGGATCATCAAGCCGATGTAGAGCGTAACCGTTTGGCGGTTCTACTTGGAATGGATGAACATAAAGGGCTAGTGCTGCGGACGGACTTCCAAAAAGTCAATATTGGAAGCGCGCCGGAGTTGAATATTGAAAATCAGGTCGATTTAAAATTGCAAAAGACGAAAGTACGAATCGAAGAGCTTCGAGCTAAACAATCAGGCCGCTGGTGGATTCCTGAAGTTGATATGTATGCATATCATGGTGTCCCTTCATTACGAGATGATCTCACTCAGAACATTCGAGAGGATAGAGAGACTGTCGTCGGTATTCGCATGAGCTTAGATTTTGGAAACGGCTTTGGTGACATGATCGAACGAAAGGCTCGAATCCATGAGGCGCGTTCAGGTGAGCTTCGCGCGGCCTACATGACCAGAGAGGTTGTTGCGAACGATCACGAAATTCGTCATGACATGAGTCTCAACAGTGAATTGTTGGCCGACAATGAAAAGAGCATCGCGAAGGCTCGTGATTTTTTAAGAACAACCCAGAGCGAGTACTCCAGAGGCATTAAAAATGGCCCTGACTTACTAGCTGCATTTCGCCAGCTCTACGATCTCTTGGATCGCTCTGTTGAGTTAAATCGTGACTTGAACGTTGCTCAAGCTGATCTAGACAGTCTTATCTCTAAAGAGGAAAACCCTTGAAAACATCTCTCTCTTTCAGACTTCTTTTGGGCAGACTCCTTACGCGATCTGGAGATCAGGCTTGGGATTTTGCTGTTCCTATTGTTTTGTTGAAGCTACTCCCTGATCATCTTCGGATCGCCGCACTTTACTATCTTTTGATTCGTTTGTTTGGCGTATTTCTGATTCCTCGCGTGGCTTCGGTTATAGATACCAAAGATCGGATGAGTGTCGTTCGTATCGGGCTATTGCTACAGTTTGTTGGTGTTCTTCTTGGAGCCATAAGTGTTTACACGTTGTGGTCATTGGGGACTCTGAATCCGAGCTTTATGGATAGTCAGTTCCTTGGAGTTTTTCTCTTTATGGTAGTGAGTGGATTGATTGGCAGTCTAGGTGCAAGCCTGATGGATATAGCCATAGCAAATGACCTCGCACCTTCAGTTTTTTCTGGGCAGGACCTCGCACGTTTTAACAGTCGTTTTCGGCAAGTAGATCTGGCGACGGAGGTTGGTTCTCCTGTTGTCGCAGGTTTGCTCTTGGTCGTTTCTGATTTATGGATTCCTTTGATGGGATTCTTTTTAGTCGCCTTGTGGAATCTGCTTTCCTTTTTTCCTGAGTATGGAATTTTACGATCTGTTTTTAGAGACAGGCCGGATCTCTTGAATAAGCCGCTGGTAGTTTCTGAGGGTGTTAGTCAAACATTCTTGCGAAAAATCATCGAGGGGTGGAACGAATTCTTCAAGCAGCCAGTCGCTCCAGCGATGATCGCATATGCTCTGCTTTGGCTATCCGTCTTGAGTCCTCACGGAGTTCTGCTAACTGGTTTCTTACAAGATGGTTGGAAATTGCCTGAGTGGGTGATTGGTATTTTTCGCGGATCAGGTGCGTTCTTTGGTTTGGCTGCAACAATCTTATTTCCTTGGGTAATGAAACTCACGAATGTCCGTATTGCGAGCGGATTGTTCATCGGATTTCAAGCGATCATGGTTCTTGGTGCTTACGGATTATTTCGAGCTGGCGGCTCTATTGGTCAGAATGGTTTTCTCGTGTTGATCTTGTTTTCTAGGATTGGGCTTTACGGCTTTAGCTTGGGAGAAATGCAGATTAGACAAGAAGGAATCGCACAAGCTGTTCGAGGCAAAGTAAATGGCTTTGCGAATGCCTTGACTGGTATCGCAACACTTGCCCTTTTCTCGGCTGGTGCTGCTTTACCTTCGACGGATGATTTCGAGTATCTGGTATTGATGTCAGTTCTGTGTGTATTTGCGGCTCTAGCGATATTCGGTTTTTGGATGAAAAAAACGTCAGTACGAGAATGAGGCAGTCCAGATCAGATTTCTTTTTTAGAAGTTCGAGACTCGATACAAATTACGTCAGCGTGCTGAGGTTTGGAAGTGAAGGGGTTTACATCTGGCAGGATGATACCGTGTCTTTTTAGGAGATCTTTTGCAATCGCCTGTTTTTGAGTGCGAATATCTGGATTTTGACACTCGCGAATTCGGGTTTCAAAATATTCCAACTCATGCCATGCGTGAAATCTTTTGCAGTAAAGCTGCTCAAGGTCCTTGGACTTGCTATCTCCTTTTTCAAAGGATGCGATCTCCTCTACGGAAAAACTTGAAGTATCTGAGATCTCTTCGATGGATGTCTGACGGAATTTTCGGAGTCGAATGAAAAAGTCGCGTATGGATCTTCTGATAACTTCCTTTTTCTCCTCATCAGTGAGCAGCTCTGCATGGCGAAGTCGCCAGTACAGCGGCAACATGAACTTGCGGAGTGACTGAAACTGAAAGTCTTCAATCCGAACTTCATTATGCGTGTTCATATTGCTCCTATATGGGCGATGCGTCGCTATTAACCAAGAACTGATGTTACATATATATGTATTTCCTCATGTTTTCAACAAAACACGAACATATCGCTTCGTGTTTAACTGACATTTCGGCCTTCAAAATCAAACCCGAATAGATCCGTTCGTCGAATTGAAACGTTCGGGTGGAGGGTTGTTGAAAGCAGTCAGAAGATTATTTTCTCGCAATATGAAGCGGTTAAGACGAAAGATGGGATATTCACAGGAAGACTTGGCTGAAAAGATGGATGTAAGCTCTCGCTATATTCAGCAACTAGAAGGGAAAAACTGCCCTAGTGTTGGTTTGGACGTTGTGGCTAAGGTTTCGAGGGCTCTGAGAGCCAAACCCAGGGATTTTTTTGAAGAGTAAGGCCCAGTCGAGGGCCGTAAAGCCTAAGCCTCTATAAGCTCAAGTAGGTCGCTTGTTCTATAGTTGGTTGAGCCATTATCAAAAGACAGAATATTCCCTTCTCCAAGCTCTTCAGATTCATAGTCTGCAAGCGCACATCTCCATCCTACGGGATCATTTTCTTTCATGAGTTTTACGGTGTCGAACTCCATCCAACCAACTTTGGTAGTTTCAGGATAGAGCTCTCGAATTGATTCCTCAAAAGACTCTTCTAAATCGACGGCCTCAAGCTCTGTTTCAAGAATGTGCTGAATGACCCATTCAATTCCCCATTCGCATCCAACACCAGGGACCAAGCGCATGAGATCATCTGATCCACACTTCAAACAGCGTCCACTTGGACATTCCATGTAATCGCTGTAACAGAATGGAATTGAACGTTTGTAGGCGAGTTCTTCGAGTTGTTTTTTGATTTCGTTTTGCATGATAGCTCCCTTGATTCTTGGTTGTTCTGTTGCCCTTTGGGGCTCCTTCACCAACGGCTGAGGAGCCCAAGGGTACAGAAAGGGAGTGGAAGGATATGCCTCGACCCGACCAAGCAAAGCGGCAGAAACGAGTGACAGCCTATGGCTGGCGCGAAGTCTGCGGAGGGGCGAATCAAGGCATAGACTGGAGCGACTGGCACCCAAGGCTCAAGGGACTTGGAAATTGAAATCAGATTGCGAAGACCTCACTTACGAACAGGCAAGAGCATCGCTCGGCCCCACTTGGACGCCTGCGACTCTTTGAGGATCTGATATTGAGCGATTCGCATAGTTTGGATGAATTTGGGAATTTGGCCTGAAGCGGCTGCGATAAGAGCAGTGGCTACGGCGGCTTGGATAAGTTGTTTTGGGATCATAGGAACCTCCTAAAAAGTTAAAAGGGTTGTGATTTGTTTCGCCAGAAATGGCGGTGAAAAGTTCTAGGAACTTTGGGTGCCCAAGCTAGAAAAGCTGGGCCGAATGGACTTCTAAAAGGGCGATTTTTCGTGTCACCAACGTGTCACCAAAAGGTCACCAAGATCGGAAATAATCCGAAATAACGTGAAATACGCTTCGCTTGCGTTTTCTCTATTCAAATCAGACAGGTGCCTGACTTCATTTTGTTTTTTTCGATGCTAAATTTTGTGGAAGGAAAATTGGATGGGGTGGCAGGATTCGAACCTGCGGATGACAGAATCAAAATCTGTTGTCTTGCCGCTTGACGACACCCCAATAGAAAAACTCTCGCGCAAAGCGATGCGCGAAACTCAGGTTTACGGAAACTGGTGAAAACAGGCAAGAAAAACTCGAGCGACGCGGGCTCTGACCGGCTGAAAATTCGGTCGCGGCACACGTCGCTCTCCAGAATGGGCGGTCTAGGCGGTCAAGGTTTAAGCAGGGACCTTGGTTTGCGGCCTAGATGCTCATAAAAACATCAGCTTGGCTATAACGCGCCGCCTAAGACTCTTCGTAGCGCTTACGAATCGAGTCCAGAGCGCCGCTCATGGAGCGAACTTCTTTTTCGTAGGCCTCGAAGACCATCTTCTCGATGTGGGCGCGGGTCTCTTGGTTGAGAGGGTGCGCGATGTCTTTGAACTGGCCGTCTTTGCGTTTCTTGGAGGGCATAGCGACAAAGAGACCGCCGGTGCCTTCGATGATCTTCAGATCGCGAATCACAAAGCAGTTGTCGATGGTGATGGAGACGTAGGCTTTGAGGCGATCTTCGTTAACGGGGAAGACTTTCACTTCGGTGATGACCATTGCGGACTCCTAGCGGTGCCGATCGTGTTGCATACAATTCGTCGCATGTCGGCGATTACGCCCGACGTAGGTCTTTACGGCACGTTGGTCGGGGAACTTGAGCGATTGAAGAGAGGTCTCAAGATGAGACGATCGAGGAGTTACGAAGTCGGAACGACGCCATTTGCTGGATAGAAGTACATGGTCACGCCGGTGACGTTGTTTGTGGCGTCGCCGTTGTCAGAGAAGGTGCAGGTGTTTGAAAAGAGCGCGCCTTCTCCTTGGTAGCCGCCGAAGTTTGGAGTGTACACGCAGACCTCGTTACTTTCGCAAAGGCCGTTTTCGTTGCCGAGGCTATCGCCGACAAACTCGATCGCGTTTTTTAGGTACTTCCGCGATTGTTGATCGGTGAGAAAGACGTCGCCGCGGAGTTGCGCGGGGCATGCGGCGTTCGCGCTGATGGCGGTATTGGCTGTGGTGAGCGCGTGCGTGCGATTGAAGATGTGCGTGTCGTTTGTGTAGGGGCGCGAATCCCAGATGCGCCCACCGCTTGCGCCACCGGGAGCGAAGCGTCCGCGGTGGTTAGAGTTGGGGAAAACTGCGCCATCGATTCCCCATGATCTGTACCACGAAGCGAAGTTTAAAAAGTCAAAGGCGCCGACATTGATGGCGGCGGGGTAGCTTGCGACAGCGCCGTTTGTATCGGAGGAGTTTTGGATATCGCTATAGACTTTGCCGGCGATTGAGGACTGGAACGACGCGCCGGCTTTGTTCAATATGGTGGCATCGCTACTGCCTGCGTTGGCGCAGGCACTGGTGAATCCGGAGCCGGAGTTTGTGGCGCTACAGTTCGTTGCATTGCCGGCGAACACGATGTTGCCGGTGACTTTTGACGATGTGGAGTTGCTGACTCCGAGTGCAACAGGCGAGTCGCCAATCGCGAGCTGACTCCAGGTGTTGCCAGTGATCGTCGTTGAACTTCCACCGCCAATGGCGTTGCTATCGACGTTGATGGCGAGTGCGTTGTGGATGGTTACGTTCGACGAGTCCCAGAGGTCGATTCCCACATAGGCAGAATTGATGGCCGAGACGGCGGTCGCGGTGCCGAGGTTTGATCCGTCGAATTCAAGCGAGTAGCCGTCAACGCCAACCGATGAGATTTCGCTGAAGTATACTTTGGGACTACTGTAGGCGTAGATGCCTTGATCGGCGTTTGAAACGTGAACGCGAGCGACGACGATATCGCTTGAGTTGTCGATCTCAATAGCGGCGTTTGCGCTATTGGTGAACTTGCTGTCGAGGATGGCGCTCTTGGTTATGCCATCGAGGTTAAGGATTTTGCCTGCCGAGTTTTTAAAATTTGAATT
>JAEUWE010000317.1 GCA_016791465.1 Pseudobdellovibrionaceae bacterium | reverse complement strand
CAGCAATCGGTCTTGCCATCGAGGGACTCCGAAAGCCCAAAAATCCATCCATCAACTTGCGGCGCGGAGTGTTTGCTCAGACCAACGAGACAGTTCGTGTCTTTTGGGAAACTTGGAAGCCAACCATTCAAATCGCAGCGTCGGTCTTTGTCATCTTCCTTGCCTACTCGATGTACCGCGAAGGGGTGACGCTCGATCTCGCAACAGTTTCGGACGAGTCACTCACTGTGGCCGCAAAAAATGCAGCCAATCTAAAAGGCTCCCAGGCAACGGCAGACGGCGTATCAAAATACATCGACTCCGAGATGCGCGAAATTAAAAATCGAACGACGCTTGCAGCACTTGATTCTCATATCCCAGCGCTCGACCTTCTCCTTCAGATGTCCGAACGACTTCCTGTCCAACTTCCTCCAAAGGAAGGCCGCGGCCTCGACGTCGATCGTCTCAGCATTAGCAATGACGACATCATCATCGAAGGAAGAACTCAGGGCGCCGATATCCTCGCCAGTCTGGAAAAAGAGCTGCAAGGGATGGCACGCACAGGCACTCTGAAGAAAACCGCACCGACAAGCGTTCGCCAGGGCGCTCCCGGTGCGCCATTCGGTTATTCGTTTAAGGTGAATCGAAAACGCTAACTTGAAAACGCGAAGTCAAAAGCACTGAGGCCCTCATGATTGTCGACGATATCAAAGATCGAGTTCTCGAAGCGCTACAGGCCGCAAAGGCCGCGATCGAAGAGACCGATGCCTACATGCAACTCAAAGAGCGTTACGACTCACTCAATCCGTCAGTGCAGAAGGCTCTGCTGGGATCGATTGGCTTTTTATTGGCCTATACCGTGATCCAAATTCCGATGAGTTACTACACGAGCGGCAGCGACAACCTGGCACTCTTTGAGGAGAATCGCGATCTGATACTCGATCTTTACCGAGCGAAGCGAAGGTCCGCCCTCGCCCCAACCGCACCTTCGCCGCTCTCGCCTGGAGAGCTCGAGAACCGCTCGAGAAACGCACTGGTCGCCGCACGAATTCCACCCGAACAGATCAAATCCATTTCACCCTTCGACAATCGCGGTCCGCAGTCGAGCAGCTTCATTCCGAACGAAGTTGAACAAAAAGGCGTTGAAGTTCATCTCGCCAATCTCAACGTCAATCAGATCATCGAAGTCGGCCACTCACTGCTGACGATTTCAGATTCAGCGCGCATGATCGGAATCGAAGTCAAAGCCGGCACCAATGCAGGCTCTTACTTCGATACAACATATAAAATCGTCAGTTTTGCCATTCCAGGGAAAAAGCCATGAACGAAATTCTCGGGGCCATTAAATCAGGCTGGCAATTCGCGCTTCGCCATATCGGAAAGATCCTGCTCATTCCGGGCATTGCACTCACCCTTGCCTTTTTGATTTTTCCCTATGGAGACTTACGCTCAGTCGTCGCCACAACGCTCTCGCGCCAGCTTGGTGAAGGTGTGGCCATCGACTTTACTGAAGCAGGCTTATCCTTTGGTTTCCCCATTGCCTTTGAGCTCACAGATTTCGAGTTCGATGCCCCAGGCTTACCATCGATTGCAGCCGATCATCTCATCGCCAAGCCCAGTTTGCTGTCGATCATTTCTCAATCACCGGCTGGAACGATTGAGGCCGATGGTTTTTTTGAGTCCACTATAAAGGCCAGTCTCAGCAGCGCAGGCAAAACCAAAGCTGGCGCCAGTCGCCAAAACATTTCCGCGGATATTCAGGATCTCGCCCTCGCGCCACTTTCTGAAGCCCTCAAACAATCCGGACTGCTCTCCCTCGGACTACAGGGAACAATCAATTCGACATTGAATGGAACGCTCGACCCAAGCTTCGAGGAGCAGCCCGAGGCTGACGTCGCCGTTCAAGGCAGCGCCGTGGTCATTCCAAGCTCTCAAATCCCGCTTCCAGGAATGGGCCCCATTCAAACTCCGTCGCTGCAACTCGCCGCGCTCGACCTCAAAGCCAAGCTCTCTGATGGAAAACTGCTGATCGAAGATTTTGCCTTTGGCAAACCCAGCGACTCACTCTCAGGTCGAGTTCGCGGCGACCTCGGACTTGCCTTCCGTAAAGATGGCGCCAGCACCCGCCCCGCTCTCGGCGCTTTCGACCTTCGGGTCGAACTCAATGTTTCAAAAAGTCTGATGGACTCGATGTCAAAGTCAGGCTTGGCTCTCGCGCTGCTTGTTGTGGACAAATACAAGTCCGAGCAGGCCGGCAACCTCAAATACGCTTTCCGTGTCCGAGCCGCCCAGGCCGGTTCGCCTCCTCAATTTGAGAAGCCGTAACGCAAAGCGCAAGCGGCCTTATGTTTCAACGCAAAGCATATTGAATCGGCCACCGCCGACTCCCATTTGACTCCTGTCGCTCATTCGATAGCGTGACTCAAATTTTTTGGCATCCGGCGCCAGAAACAACAGGAAAGCAACAACCAGAGCGCTTTTCAGGCGTTCTCAAGTTCACGAGCCGGCAGGAGGATTTCAACATGGCAGGAGTTAATAAGGTCATCATCGTCGGTCGTCTCGGTGCAGATCCAGAGACAAAACAAATTGGCAGCGGTGGCACCGTTTCCCGCCTCAGCGTTGCGACCAGCGAAAACTGGGTCGATAAAGATGGCAACAAACAAGAGCGTACCGAGTGGCATCGCATCGTTGTCTGGGGAAAGCTTGCTGAAATCTGTGGGCGCCATCTCGCAAAAGGCCGCCAAGTTTACGTTGAAGGCCGTCTGCAAACTCGCTCATGGGAAGATCAGCAAGGTCAGAAAAAATACTCGACCGAGATCGTCGCCAACACCGTACAGTTCCTCGGTGGTCCAAACGAGCGCGCTCAAGATTCAGGCTATGCTGGAAATAGCGAGCGCTCTTCTGGTGGTCCACGCGCAGCCCAAGCGGACGCCGGTGGTTTTCAAGACTTTAGCCCCGAGCCAAGCTTTGATACGTCTGAAGACATTCCGTTTTAATCGCGGAATCAATTCCAATTTACTTTTTCAAAAACGAGCGTCACGAACGGCGCTCGTTTTCTTCGGCCTTGCGATGACGACCGGCTGTTCGGTCTATCGGAATACCGATCGCGACACCTTCGACTCGCGAGCGACGATTCAATCCGGCCAACGCCTCGCAAGCCCCTGTATTGATGAATATACGCTGCTCGATCAATCACGTGTTTGCCTAGGGCCGGTCGATCCCGACGACGAAACCCAATATCAGACATTGGTCCATCCGATCTCCAGATAATGATGCAGACTTTCTCCTGACGCCCTAAACTGGGAGCAGCGAGGGAACCATGCAGCATCGACACAACACCACCGTTCGATCAACACTTCTTCTTTTCACTGTTCTCGCAGGCCTGAGCTCCGGCTTTTCGCGACCCGCTCAAGCCGACACAATTGAAAAGGTACGTGGCAAGCAGGCCATTATCGTCTTTGATGACACCGAGGCCAAAGTTACGGCAGGCGATAAGTTTTTTGCGATGGACAGTGGCAAAAAAAAGGCGCTGCTTGAAGTCGTTAAGTTTAAAAACGGCAAAGCGGTCGTGAAGATTTTAAAAGGCAAAGCTGCAGAGGGCATGGAGATCATGGCTTCAAAGTCCAAAGCCAAGCCTCAGGATGAAAGCAGCGATGAGGAACAGGCCAGCGCTGACGACACCAATAGTGAAGAGCCATCGCCAAAGAAGAAAGCACCCCGCTCTGCAGGTGCCGCGACCCTGTTTAAAGACATGACCATCGGTCTCCTCGGAGGCTACTCGATGGATACGCAGACGATCTCATCACCCGTATCGGCATCGATGACCGGCTCTGGATTCAGCGTCAAAGGGTTTGCCGATGTCCCCGTCAGCGGGGGCCTCGCTCTCTATGCGCGCGCCGGTGCTGAACAGTTCAATGCACAAGGCTCCACATACAAAACAGAGATCCTCTACGCCGCGCTCGACCTGATGTTGAAGTACGATTTTGGCGAAGGCAGCATGCACCCCTTCGCGATGGGTGGGCTTGGCCTCCATTTCCCGGTTTCCAAATCGTCAAATATTCTCGACGTCAACCGCATCTCTTCGACAACCGTGTTCTACGCAGGTGGCGGCATCAACTTCGTCATGAGCGGTAACAGCTATTTTCAGCTGACTGGCGAGTACGGCATGTTTCCACCCAGTAACGACGTGAGCACATCACTCATCGCCGCACGCGCCGGAATGGGCTTTAGGTTCTAGAATCGCTCAACTGCGATAATGCCCGGAATCTTCTGCAGATCTGCAATCACCTGCGTCAGGTGATTGGTGTCGCGCACTGCGATCTCAAACTGACAGACTGCTTTGCGATCTTTCGTCGTACGCGCTTGCACATTGAGAATATTCGCACTGCGTGAGGCGAACGCCTCTGACATACTTTTTAAAAGCCCGGGGATGTCTTGGCTGATCACACGCAAGCGAACGTTGCGACTCATGCCCTCTGGTGTCGTATCAACAGTCCACTCAACGTCAATCTGACGATCGTTATCGACCTCAAAGGCCTTCTCACAATCCGAACGGTGAATCGTGATCCCCCGCCCGCGAGTGATAAAGCCCGAGATCGGGTCTCCAGGGATCGGGTTACAGCAGCGCGCAAACCGAACCAAAAGATCATCCATCCCATCAACTTTGATAATCGACTTCGACTTGCTGGGCTTCTTTCCGGCGTTCGAGAATACTTTCTCTAAGAAACTCTTCGGTTTTTCCTCTTCGACTGGCGTTTGCACCTTCAGATCCGGAACAAACTGCTGAAGCACTTCGGTCGCTGTCAGTTTTCCATAGCCGATTTGCACATGCAGATCATCAAGATCATGCGCCTTAAAGTGGCGATTCACGCGATCCAATTCACCTGAAGGCCTTAAGTACCGATCTTTTGGCACCTTGAATTTCGCAAATTCTTTTTCCAGTAGATCCAGCCCAAGCTCCATCGCACGCTTGCGCTCTTCATTTGTGACAAACCAGCGAATCTTTGATTTCGCTCGCGTGGTGACGCAGTTCTTGAGCCAATCTTTCGATGGCGTCTGATTGGGATTTGTCATCACCTCAATCGTGTCACCATTGCGAAGCCGTGTTTTAAGAGGAACGATCCGGCCGTTGATCCGCGCGCCTGAGCAGTGATGCCCGACATCGGTGTGAACAGCGTAGGCAAAGTCGATAGGTGTCGCCCCATCTGGGAGCTCACGCACGTCGCCCTTTGGTGTAAAGACGTAGATCTCACGATCAAAAAGGTCGGTCTTCACGGTTTCTAAAAATTCATCGGCGTTTCGAACTTGCTGGTGAAGCGAGACAAGGTCTCTGAGCCAATCAAACTTCTGATCACTTGAGAGCTGCTTTCCGCCCTCTTTGTACTTCCAGTGAGCGGCAATACCCCGCTCTGCGACCATGTGCATGTCGTTGGTTCGAATTTGAATTTCAATCCGCTCTGCACCCGGACCAATCACTGTCGTGTGCAAGGACTGGTAGTTATTGACCTTCGGCATGGCGATGAAGTCTTTAAACCGGCCAGGCACAGGCTTCCAAAGTGAGTGCACATGCCCGAGCACCTCATAGCATTCACCGATTGATCCCACGACCACGCGAAATGCCAGAAGGTCGTGAATCTGATCGTAATCGAGCTGTCTCGCCTGCATTTTCTTATAAATCGAGTAGAGATGCTTTGGGCGCCCGTAGATATCGAACTTGATCTTGGTGCGCGCCGAAAGCTCATTCGACAATAGACGCTTCACTTCCTCGATGTACTTCTCGCGCTCGGTCTTCTTTTTCGCAACTTGGCTTGCGAGCTGATAGTACATGTCAGGCTTTGAAAATCGGAGTGAGAGATCCTCAAGTTCAATTTTGATCGACATGATACCGAGTCGGCCGGCCAGCGGCGCGTAGATATCAAGAGTCTCCTGAGCAATCCGAAGCTGCTTCTCATAAGGCATATGCGAAAGCGACCGCATATTGTGCAACCGGTCCGCAAGCTTCACCAGAACCACGCGGACGTCTTTCCCCATCGCCACGATCATCTTGCGAATGTTCTCGCCCTGCTTCTCGTGCGTGTTCCGAAACGTCATTCGCGAAATTTTCGTCACACCATCAACAAGCTCAGCCACGGCCTTACCAAACTCGCGTTC
>JAEUWE010000280.1 GCA_016791465.1 Pseudobdellovibrionaceae bacterium | reverse complement strand
CGACCGCATGATACCGGCATGGTGACTTTGATTGCACAGAATCTCTCGGAATTTGATCTTCACGCTCGCGCGATCTTGGGGCTTCCGATATCAAAGATTCGCACAGCAAAAGCCGCGGCATCATCGGTGATATTGGCCGAGTGCGATGTCGAAGATCCAGTTTACCCCGGCCTTGAAAAAGCATTGGCGCTTCCAGACGTCGATGTTCGCATCTTCGGAAAACAAAGCGGTCACCGCTATCGCCGCATGGGTGTGGCGCTTGCCATAGGAAAAACCACCACCGAGGCCCGGCGCCAGGCCAACAAGGCCGCAAAGATGATTCGAGTTAAAAATCGATGATCCTTCAGCGAGTCATAACTGGGATCATCCTTGTTGGAAGCCTGACCGCCTTTATCGTAAAGCGCGACATCTTCCCGTTTTCTGATTACCCCATGTACTCAAAGGTTTTTTCTTCGCCCGAACCTCTCACCTTTTACAAGGTCGTCGGCACGACACCCGCGGGCGATGAAAAATCGTTCGTGTTTCAACAAGACCTCCCACCATTTTGGGCGAACTCCTTTCGTGAAGCGCTGCTGGTTGAGCCAAATCCCGAGGTCGTGCAGCGGAAGCTGAACGCGACGCTGAAGTGGTACAATACTCGACACCCCTCATCACCTCTCGCTGGCCTTAAACTCTATCGCTACGACCTGCCCTGGTCAGAATTCAGACCCGAAGCACTCACGCCTGACAATATTCAAGAGCTTGCGCGTCGCTATCGGAAACTCGAAGTGGAGACGACGCCATGATGACCGGCGCGCGAAAACTGGCCCTGGTCCGCATCGTTTTTTTCTCGGTTTTATTTTTTGTTCGAGGCACCGGACCCTATTTGCGTCTCTGGTCCGAGGTGCCAGCTGAGTTCTGGCATCCAAATGGATTACTGACTTTCATCCCTCATGCCGCAATACCAGACCAGATGATTGATTGGCTCTTCGAGTTCTGGCGTTGGACTCTCCCACTCTGTGCTCTGGGACTCTTTTATCGCTGGCTTGCGCCTCTCAACTGGCTCGTGAGTTTCTTTCTCTTTAACTACGCACATTCCTTTGGCTATCAAACGCACACCTATATGCCCGTCGTCCTCGCAGGTCTTCCGCTCGCATTCTCTCGCGCGACCGATGCCTGGAGTCTCGACAGCCGATTCCGAGCCACGACTCAAAACGCGGACTACGATCAGCCACTTTTCAACATGCGCCTCGTCTTCGTATTGGTCTTCTTTGCAGCCGGACTTTCGAAAATTCGCAACGGTGGGCTTGAGTGGCTCACTGGTGACACACTTCGAAACTATTTTCTTCGTGCATCGACCGTGTATTCCGATGTCCACAGAGCCGCCCATCACGTCTCTGCCAATGTCGCACTCTATGACTGGCCAATGTTGACACGACTCATGGCCGCGGCAGGCGTCGGACTCGAACTGCTTGCACCACTCACACTTTGGCGACGACCTCTCACGAGCCTCATTGTTTTGGGACTTCTTGCCATGCAGATCGTGATTTACTTCACGGTTTTCGTTAACTTTTCTATTTATCTC
>JAEUWE010000267.1 GCA_016791465.1 Pseudobdellovibrionaceae bacterium | reverse complement strand
GACAAATCGCGCGGTTGATATCGATCTTTTTGAGGAGATGGAGCATCTCGCTCCGCTCTTGCGTTCTATGGCTGGGGTTGAAAACCGTCTTGAGATCGCGTGTCAGCCCGGCGCTCGAATCTTCTCCGATCCATTTCATCTTGAGCAAGTGATTATGAATCTTGTCGTCAATGCTCGCGATGCGCTCATTGGGCGGGACAATAGAGCGATCGTGATAACAATTGAAAAAGAAAAAGAGTATGCGGGTGTCCCGACCGCCACAGGGCCGCTTCCGACTGGGCGCTATGTGACGATTGCGGTGCGTGATACCGGTTCTGGCATTGCTGCCGAACTTCTTCCAAAGGTGTTTCAGCCCTTTTTTACGACCAAAGAGTCGAACCGTGGAACCGGTCTAGGGCTATCGACAGTGAAAGACGTTGTTGATAGCTGGGGTGGCTTTATTGCGATTCAATCGACTTTAGGGCAGGGAACCGAATTTGTGATTTTCGTGCCGTCAAAAATGAACGAGGACCGTAAGGCGGAGTAGCATGTCAAAGTACGATCGCGTGTATCAGCAGTCTCTTGCGCAACCCGAGAATTTTTGGGCTCAGGCCGCCCAAGACATTCTCTGGCGGCGTCGGTGGGATCAAGTTCTTGATTCGAGCAATGCTCCTTACTATCGATGGTTTCGGGGCGGTGAGCTCAATATCTGCGAGAATGCCCTTGATCGGCATGTCAATGAGGGCCGCGGCGAGCAGCCGGCACTGATTTACGACAGCCCAGTGACCGCGACAAAGGCGACGTACACGTATCGTGAATTGCGCGATGAGGTGGCTCGGGTCGCTGGAGTACTACGGGGCCTTGGTGTTACAAAAGGTGACCGCGTTCTCATCTATATGCCGATGGTGCCCGAGGCGGTGATGTCGATGTTGGCATGTGCGCGTTTAGGTGCCGTTCATTCGGTTGTCTTCGGTGGATTTGCTGCGGCCGAACTGGCCGCGCGAATTGACGATGCAAAACCGCGCGTGATTTTGTCGGCCTCAGGTGCGCTTGAGCATGGCAAAGCAATCGCCTATAAGCCTTTGCTTGATCACGCAATTGAAATGGCCACAAGTAAACCGTCGGCGTGTGTGATTTTGCAGCGACCGTTTTTGACGGCTTCGCTGATTGCAGGACGCGATCACGATTGGGCGCAGGCCGTTGCCGTCGCGCCGATGGTCGATTGCATTCCGGTTTCGGCACTTGATCCTTGTTACATTCTCTACACCTCGGGTACGACCGGCCATCCAAAGGGAATCGTGCGCGACACCGGCGGGCATGCTGTTGCGCTGAAGTGGACCATGAAAGCGGTTTACGACGTGGGGCCGGGCGATGTGTTTTGGGCAGCGTCGGATGTCGGTTGGGTCGTTGGCCACTCCTACATCGTCTATGGGCCGTTGCTTCAAGGGTGTACGACGGTTTTATACGAAGGAAAACCTGTGGGAACTCCGGACGCTGGAGCCTACTGGCGCGTGATTTCTGAATACAAGGTACGCGTACTCTTCACCGCTCCGACGGCGTTTCGTGCGATTCGTCGCGACGATCACGACGCACTTTTGATGAAGAAGTACGATCTCACATCGTTGCGCACGCTGTTTCTTGCTGGTGAGCGATCGGATCCGGCGACATTGGAATGGGCCGAGAGTCATCTCAAGGTGCCGGTGATTGATCATTGGTGGCAGACCGAGACGGGGTGGGCGATTGTCGCCAATTGTGTTGGTCTTGGGGCACTTCCGGTGAAACACGGTTCGCCGACCAAAGCTGTTCCGGGCTGGGATGTTCAGGTTCTTGATGAGGGGGGCCACAGCGTTGAGCGTGGTCAGATCGGGTCATTGGTGTGTCGCCTCCCGCTTCCTCCGGGAACATTGCCCACGCTGTGGAACGATGATGCGCGTTTTTTTGATTCTTATCTCAAAGACTTTCCGGGATTTTACAAGACGGCCGATGCGGGCATGATTGATAGTGATGGCTATGTCTATGTGATGGCTCGAACGGATGATGTGATCAATGTGGCGGGACATCGGCTATCAACCGGTGTCATGGAAGAGGCGTTGTCGGCATTACCCGATGTTGCCGAGTCGGCAGTGATTGGATGTCGCGATGCGATTAAGGGCGAAGTCCCGCTCGGTTTTTTGGTTTTAAAAGCACATTGCACGCGCAGTGAGGCCGAAATTGCTCATGATGCGGTTGCGATTGTTCGTGATCGCGTTGGTCCCGTAGCCGCTTTTAAAACGGCCATCGTTGTGAAGCGTTTACCGAAGACTCGATCGGGAAAAATTCTTCGAGGTACGATTAAGAAAATTGCCGATGGGGAAAGTTTTAAAATGCCAGCGACAATCGATGACCCTGTGGTTCTCGATGAGATCCGTGATGATTTGAAACGTCACGGGTTTCCGCAGAGCGAATAGGGAAGCGCCGGGAGTCAGACAGGATGTCCCAGCTGGTGTATCGCCCTCATTTCTCAAAATGGAACAGTCGAGGCTATCTCGACGAGGCTTGCTGCTGACAAGTTTAGCGTTAAGCTCGTCCGTTTTATCGCCGATTTTCTATAGAGAACAGTAATGAGGAGGACAACGTGGCTGACTTTTTCACTTGGACCGCGGCAGAGCTTGGACTGGGCGTGC
>JAEUWE010000230.1 GCA_016791465.1 Pseudobdellovibrionaceae bacterium | reverse complement strand
CTCCGCGATTGCCACCATCAATCGTATCGTGAGTGTTTTCCCTGGTGAGCAGCAAGAGCGCGTTCGTGTTCAGCTTTCATTTACTCTTCAGGCTGTTCTTTCGCAGCGATTGCTTCCGGCCGTTGGCGGTGGGCGTGTGTTGGCTTGCGAGTTTCTGTTGATGACTCCCGGTATACGAAACCTTGTGCGCGAGGGCAAACTTCATCAGATTGAGTCGATGATGCAGGTCGGACAGGAAAAGTCGGGCATGATCACGATGAATCAATCGCTCGCGCAACATGTTCTGCGGCGGAAGATCGATTTGCGGACCGCGTTTGAGGCATCGCCAAATATAGAGCAACTTGAAAAAATGCTGAAACAGGCAGGCGCTTAATGGCAAAGTTCGTCTTTGAGGCGAAGGACCCTCGTGGCCGTATGTTCCGAGGCGAACTCGAGGCGCCGGATGAGGCCCAAGCGCGAGTGAAGCTTCGCGCTCAGCGTCTTGTTCCTGTTAAGCTTGCGAAAGCGGAACAACAGGTTGCCACGGCTAAGAAAATCGGTGGACGCGGCGTTCCTCTCAAAGATCTTCAGGTCTTCACGAGGCAGCTTTCGACACTGCTTGCCTCTGGTATTCCGATATTGCAGTCGCTTGAGGTGCTTTCACAGTCGGCGCGGAGCCCGGCATTGCAGATCGCATTGAAAGAGATGACACTTGAGATTAATCGCGGTCGTCGCTTTGGTGAGGCGATGGCAGAGCATCCGAGAGTGTTCGATCGCTTCTACGTCAACATGGTTAAAGCTGGCGAAGAATCTGGAAATATCGATCAGATTCTCAACCGCCTTGCTGTCTATATTGAAAAAGCCGCGAAGATCAGCAGCAAGGTCAAAGGCGCAATGGTTTATCCGGTCGCCATTTTGATTGTTGCGGCGTTGGTCGTCTCGGGTCTTTTAATTTTCATCATCCCAAAATTTGAAGCCCTGTTTGCAGCGTCGGGCCAGGAACTGCCGGGACTCACTAAGATGGTCGTCGATGCGTCGAAGATTCTGATTAAGTATTGGTGGCTGATCATCGGCGGCACGGTCGGTGGGATATTTCTTGGAATGAACTACTACCGCTCTCCGGAGGGTAAAAAGACGATCGATTCAGTTGCAATCGATATCCCTGTTATTGGCGACTTGATTATTAAAGCGGCGATTGCGCGCTTCACGCGAACCTTGTCGACGCTCTTGGGTTCAGGTGTGAACATCATGGAGGCGCTTGATATCGCGTCAAAGGTCGTCGGCAATCACGTGATTGAGAGTTCGCTTCTGCGAGCGCGCGAGGCTATCGCAGAGGGAAAATCGCTCACCGTACCTTTGGCAAAAGAAAAGTATATTCCCAATATGGTAACGCAAATGATTGGGGTCGGAGAACAGACCGGTGCGATCGATCAGATGCTTGCCAAAGTTGCCGATTTTTATGAGGACGAAGTTGATAACGCCGTTAGCGCCGTCACGAGCTTGATGGAGCCGTTGATGATGGTTTTCCTTGGGGGAATCGTTGCCGTTATTGTCGTGGCGATGTACCTGCCGATCTTCAATATGGCCGGTTCTGTAAAGTAACGAGGCTAGGAGGGCCTGTTGCGATATGAATGCAGGTGACTTGAATCCAAAGGATTCAGAGCTAAAGCCGATCGGGCCGTCTGGTTTTGACTTCTCAAAGAGTCGAACTCAGATGGTGATTATTTCGGCTGTTCGTCTTGGGTTCCATGTCGCCATCCTTGCCATCATTCTTGGTTTTCAAGCACTACAACCAGAGTTTGTTAACTTTGAGGTTCTGCAGCCTGTCTATATTTTGATGGCGGTCGCCTTTGTTATCAATGCGACCTATCTGGTTCTTTTTGATGAGGCGTTGAACAAGTGGCCCATTACGGCATTTCTATTTTTCTTTGAGAGTGCGTTCATCACCGGATTGATTCACTACACTGGAGTCAATCAATCGATCTTTCTTTTTCTCTATCTGGTGAACATCATTCTCTGCGGTTTTGTCTTCCAGCGCCGTGGCGCCAATATTCTATCGCTTTGGACTTCGGCACTCTTCAGCCTTTTGATGATTATGGGGCCGGAGCTGCGTGGACAGGCGCTGTTCTTTGCTGTCGGTTTGAACAATATCGCATTTTTTGCGGTCGCGGGTTTGGCTGGTTACCTGAGTGAGCAGCTCGACTTTATGGGGCGCTCGCTTGAGGCTCAGGGTAAAGATCTTCGCGCACTTCGAAACTTACAGGCTTTGATTGTCGACAACATGGCGACCGGTCTGATCACGGTCGATGAGAAGGGCGTTTGCCTGCAGGCCAATCGCGCGGCGTTTGATATTTTAGATCCGATTCCGCGTGAACTTGTTGGCCGGCGTATCGAGACACTGATGCCCGATGTGATGCAGGAGATTGTTAAGCCGGCCGATGAAAGTGCCACAGCTCACCGAGTGGACTGGGTCTACCAAAGTCCGATGCAGGGACGTTTAACGCTTGAGCTTGTTGTTTCGCGGTTGCCGGCAGAAACAGCGCTGAACGGATATATTGTAACTTTCCATGATCTTACGCGGGTGCGTCGACTTGAGTTTGCAATGCGCCAGAGCGAGAAGATGGCGGCGGTGGGCCAGCTGGCAGCGGGAATCGCACATGAAATTCGAAATCCGCTGGCATCGATGAGTGGTTCAATTCAGCTCCTTGAATCGAGTTTTCCTAACGCTGAGTCTGAAGAGCGTAGGCTTATGAAGATCGTCATTCGCGAGATCGACCGACTCAACAACCTCATCACAGAATTCCTCGATTTTGTTAGACCCGATGTCTTGCGCGATGATCCCGTCGACCTCAATAGTCTGCTTCGCGATGTGATGGAGATGTGTCGACTGAATCCGTCTTTGCGCAAAGATGTCGTTCAGGTTATCGACCTGCAGGCGACGCGCTCGATTCCTGGCAATCGCGACAAGCTCAAGCAGGCTATTCTCAATATCGTGATCAACGCCTATCAGGCCATGAACGATCAGTCTGAAGTGAAAGAACCGAAGATCGTGATAAAAACCATCGATCGGGAGCATGCTGTGGTGCTGACGATTCGCGATCATGGTTGTGGGATGGACGAAGTGGGCTTGCGCCGAATGTTTGAGCCGTTCCATACGACGAAGCCGAAGGGTACGGGCTTAGGTCTAGCAATTACCCACAAAATTATTGAGAGTCATGCGGGACGGATCTTTGTTGAGAGCACGAAGGGCGTTGGTACGGAGTTCACTCTCGAGTTCCATCTAAAACCGAATGATGTCCGGCAAATAAGTCTTGCCGATTCGGAGAGGGCAAACGAAGATTTTTCTAGAGCCTTTCGTGGGCAGAAACGAAGCTAGGCTTTCTATTTTTTAGATGAGGTCAGGATGAAGCCGCGTATTTTGGTGGTCGACGATGAGGAATCAATCCGCGAGTTCCTTGAGATCATGCTTCGAAAAGAAGGTTATGAGATCACATGTGTTGAGGACGGCCAGAAGGCCATCGATATTCTCAAAAAGAAGACATTTGATCTGATTATCTCTGACTTACAGATGCCAAATGTCACTGGCATTGAGCTTCTTAAGCACTGTCGCGAAGCTTATCCAGATGTGCTTTTCATGATGATCACGGCGTTTGGTACGGCCGAGAGCGCTGTCGAAGCGATGAAAATGGGCGCTTACGACTACATCACGAAGCCTTTCAAAATCGACGAAGTTCGTATCAATATCGCCAACGCACTTCGCAGCAAGAACCTCGAAGTTGAGAACCGAGTCCTTCGCAAGGAATTGCAGAAAGAGTACTCGTTCCAGAATCTCGTCGGTAACAGCGAGGCGATGCATAAGATTTTCGATCTCATCCGGAAAGTTTCGGATTCTCCAACGAATATTCTGGTCACGGGTGAAAGCGGGACCGGTAAAGAGATGGTCGCGAAAGCGATCCATTATAATAGCCCGCTGAAAGATCGTCCGTTTGTTTCGGTCAACTGCGGCGCGATTCCAGAGAATCTGGTTGAGAGCGAACTTTTTGGTCATAAAAAAGGATCGTTTACTGGAGCGTCATCGGATAAAGAGGGTCTGTTTGAAGTCGCTGATGGTGGAACTCTGTTCCTCGACGAGATCGGCGAGTTGCCGTTGAACTCTCAGGTGCGAATTCTCCGCGCGATCCAAGAGCGCACGATTCGACGGGTTGGCGGTACGGACGATATTAAAGTTGAAGTGCGAATCATCGCGGCGACCAACCGTGATCTTGAGCACATGGTTCAACAAGGGACATTCCGTCAGGATCTTTACTATCGCTTGAACGTTATCAATATTCGCACACCGGGTCTGCGCGAGCGTCGCGATGATATCCCTCTTTTGGCTGTTCACTTTTTGAATAAGTACAATGAGCGTTTCGGTAAGAGCATCCAGAACATCTCGAAAGAGGCGATGGATCTGCTGAAGAAGTACGACTTCCCCGGCAACGTTCGAGAGCTTGAGAATATCATCGAACGTACTGTTGCGCTGGAGTCGGGTGCGACCGTTTTGCCCGAGTCTCTCCCGCAGTTTGTCAATACGCCTACGGGTCGCAAGATGGTTTCGTCCGATGGTATCGAGATCACCGATGATGGGATTGATCTGCAGAAGGTTCTTGATCAGCTCGAAAAAGAACTGCTGGTGAAGGCGATTCATCAAGCCAATGGTGTAAAGAAGCGTGCGGCGAAACTCTTGAGCATCACCTTCCGCTCGATGCGTTACCGTGTTGAGAAGTTCAATCTAGGCAAGATCGATGATGATGAGCTTCCGGATGAGGGCGACTAAAACTCGCTAAGCTCGAACGAGTTTGAGAAAAACGAAACTCAGAACACCCCCAGCGATGATGAGAAGCCACGCTGGGGTTTTTCTTTTCCAGGTCAGCATGAAGCTGGCAATCGGCAGAACAACCCAGATCATAAGACGAAAAAGCGATGGACTGGGTTTGATCGTTTCAATTTCTAAAGCAGTGAGCCACACGGGCTCTGCGAGCTTCACCACACTGGCCATGACCGAGCCGACAACACAGGCAATGGCTCCAAAGCTGAAGTCATTCCAACGGCGACTGGTGGAGATTTTTTCCCAGAGGCGGGGGAACCAGGTTGTCATATGAAAGAACGGAGCCGAGAAAACGGCGACGGTAGCGAGTGCAGCACCGCTAAAGCCGAGCACGCGATAGCCGATGTACGTGGCGGTGATGACGATCGGCCCCGGCGTGACTTGTCCAAACATCAAGGCCTCAAGAAACTCTGCCTGAGTGAGCCAGTGCAGACGATCGACGAATTCACTGCCGAGAAGGGGAACTATCGCAAGACCGCTTCCAAACACCATCGCCCCGGCTTTGAAACAAGTCCAACCAAGTGAGGAAGCGATTTCTGTTGAGCTCAGGCCGATGAGTCCCGCCGACAAAGCGAGCGGTGTGGTGCCGATGAGCAGGCGGCGACTGGGCAGCATGGCAAGTCCACCGCAGACGAGGATGGCCAGCGGCTCCAGCGAGGGGCGAGCGGCCGTGATCGCAAAGCCAAGAAGCACGAAGGAGACCTTGGCGATCTGTTTGGCCTTTGGATTGCGTGACGTTTCGGTTCGTGCGGAACGCGCAAGCGGAATAACTGAGGCGGCGACAAGGCCCAGAGCGGCGGCTTGCAGTCCAATATTGAACGATTGAACCCAAGACCATTGGTTCCAGGTCGAGCGGGAGCTTGCGAGAAAGACCATCAGAACGGCGGCTGGGAAGTTGAGCATGAAGCCCGCAATCGCGGCTCCGAAGAACCCACCGCGAAGCTGGCCCATAAAGACGGCTGTTTGAAAAGCAACAGGTCCTGGCATCGTTTTAATGGCGGCAAAGGCCTGTGCGTACTTTTCTTTGCTGATCCAGCCGCGACTGGTCAGATCGCGTTCCATTTGCGCGACAATGGCGAGTGGACCGCCAAAACCTGTGAGGCCGAGGCGGATGAAGTACCGGGCTATTTCGGTGTGGCGTTTGGAAATCATAATTCTCTGGTGATTCTGTATCACTCTTTCGGTCATACTCAAGCTATGCTTCCTGCCGAACAAGAACCTATTCGACTTCCCGATATTCAATCCGAAACCGTGGTAACCGAAGGCCGTAAGGTGCAGTTTCGCTCAGGCCGCGAGTTGATCGTGCCGCATCGTTTTAGCTTTCTCTGGGACCAGGTAAAGGCGGGAGCATCACTTTACACCTTGAGCCTGCGTCAACGTTCACAGATGACGAGTGAATCGACGTTCTTGGAGATTGCGCGGTTTCTACATTTTCTCGTCGATCGTGAATTGGTGGACGACTTGCGACTCGTGCATCTTTCCGATGCCATTCGCGGTGAATATAGCTGGCCGAGTTCATTCGCCACACTTTACGAGTCTGAGCACGCGGTTTCCAGCTGGGGGAGAAGTCCAGGTCGGCAAAAAGGAGCATCAAAAAAATGGGGCTCGTTCATGGATCTGGGCGTCGCCTTTTTGTCGATGCTGGGGGTAGTGGTCTCCGTCGTCGGCTACCTCGCGACTTGGAGACAAGAAGCGCCGCTACCGGCGGTGTCGCTTTTCGTGGCCTGGTTCTCGGCCGGCGTTCTGGGCCGAACGCTGACAGCGGTTCTTCGGGGGCTGCTTGCGAAGTCAGGTGGCGACGCGGGCGAGTTTAATTTTTCATTCGACATCCTTGGACCATCGCTCTCTTTTCAGCCCCTAGTGCTGACCGGCCCTTATCGGCGCGCCGCCGATTTTATCGCGGTTTTCCTGGTTCCTTTTATGGCGATTGCTGTTGCCATGGGAGTGCGACCGATTTTTGGTGCAGATGCTGTTTCGCTGGCAGCGGTGAGCGCAATGTCATGGCTGGTTCTGGCGTTTGTCGCACATCCGTATTTAAAAAGTGCAGTCACCAGTTCGCTTCGAGTTTGGAATCGCGCACCGCTCGCCTATCGCGAAGACGATGAGCTGCGCGAGATCGAGGCCTTTCACCGCATTGGTGGAATTTTGGCTGTTGGCTTTTTTCTTTTCAGCCTCGCGGGAGTTTCTCTTCTACATTACCCTCGACACGGGCAGGCGCTCTTGGCGACAGTGGCCTTTCTCGGCGTCGTTGTGCTTTCGGCGCTCGCTTTTCTCGAGCCGTATCTTGCCAGTCGTAACCCGGCCTCTGGCCGCAATGTGCGTCGGCGCCTTTGGGCGACGCGGCCAAAGGCTTTTAAGCTCGCTGTTTCTGATCGCGATTCGTGGGGCGAACTCCCGGTGCTGCGCCAGCTGACACAGCCGGTACGTCAGCGTCTTTTGCAAGGGGCTCGTTCGATTTCGGTCGGTCGGGGGCGCGCGGTTTGCCGCCAAGGCGACCGCGATCGCTCGCTCTACATCGTGCTGTCGGGTGAACTCGCTGTCGCAAAAAGTTTTGAAGGTCGGCGTCGCAAGGTCGTTGCGCTGTTGACGGAAGGTGCTGTTTTTGGAGAGACTGCTTTTTTCTTTGCAACTCCTCGTACCGCTGACGTCGTTGCGACTGAGGACTCGGTTCTCGTAGAAATTCCCTATCAAGAATCGATGCGCGATCTTGATCTTGCATCGAGCGATGAGTTTCAGTTTCGCGTTTGGCTTTTACAGGCACTGTCAGGTTCCAGTTTCCTGAAAGAGCTACCATCTGAGGCTATGGACACGCTGATTTTCGCCGGTCAAAGAAAGACATTCCGTGCCGGCGAATCAGTTTTCACCGAAGGTGCTCCCGGCACAGCCTGTTACTTCATCGCCCAAGGTCAGGCCGCGGTCGTCAAAGGCGGTGCTAAGATCCGCGAGCTTCGCGCCGGCGACGCGTTTGGTGAAATCGCACTTTTAAAGCCCCAGCTCATGCGCACGGCAACCGTCGTTGCCGATAGCGATCTGCTTTGCATGGAGCTCACCGCCGATGTCTTCTGGACAACCTTGGCGTCGCGCCTTCCGCTTGGTGTTGAGATCGAGCGCCTCGCGCTTCGTCGCTTAAAAGCCGACGAGAAGCGGGTGTATTCATAGGGAGAGCGTCTCGTTTGGGACGATTCCACGGCCGTCGCGTGGGTCCTTTACGCTATCTTTGTCGTATAAGGCAGTACTCGAGTTCATGTTTCCATAGTTTGACTTCTTACGGTTCTCGGTGTAGACCCACGGTCACCACGAAAAATACCGCGAATTCAACCGGCCAGCGCGACAAGTTTAGCTATGAAAATCGCCAAGTCTTAATCTCTTCTTCGTTCAAATAATATTTCTCGTAGTACTCAGGTTTCGGATTTTCAATGCGTTTTTGCGTGATGAGTTTTCGACTCTTTCCGGTTCTAGCCTCATCTGGCGTTAAATATCCGAGCGACTTTCGCGGCCGCGAATTCAGGGCATCCTGACAAGCCTGAAGCGTCGCTTCGTCGACAGTTCTGAGATCTGTCCTCTTCGGCAAATACTGCCGAAGTAGTCCGATCGTATTTTCAACTGTTCCGCGTTC
>JAEUWE010000198.1 GCA_016791465.1 Pseudobdellovibrionaceae bacterium | reverse complement strand
TTTCAGTTGTCGGGGTCGAGCCGAACGATAAAATGCGTTTGGCAGCCGAACGGTACTTGGCATCGTACCCGGGTTTCAAAAGCGTGAATGGAACGGCCGAGGTTACGGGACTGAGTGACCACACTGCCGATCTCGTGTTTGCAGCGCAGGCCTTTCATTGGTTTGATCCAAATCTTGCAAAAGTCGAATTCAAAAGGATTTTAAAGCCGAAGGCATCAGTTGCGTTGATTTGGAACGACCGCAAAACGAGCGGTTCATCATTTCTCGTCGCCTACGAGGAGCTGTTGAATACACTTGGAACGGACTATCGTGAAATCAATCATCGGAATATCGACAGCCAGAAGGTCAGTGCCTTTTTAGGCGCTCATGAGGAGCTGCTCTACTCGAACTTTCAAGACTTTGATTTCGAAGGTCTGGCGGGGCGGTTGAACTCGTCGTCGTATGCGATTCCGCCTGGGCATGACGGTTATGAGAAGATGATGTGTGATCTTCGCGATATTTTTGATCAGCACCAAGAAAACGGGCGCGTGCGATTTGAGTACGATACGCGAGTGTTTCTTGCGTTGAACTTCTAGGCTAGACGCAAGATCAAATGGTAGCCAAAGCGGGTGCGGACGGGCTGGCTTCGTGCGCCGACCTTGAGTTTCTCGGCGGCCTCGCGAAAGTCATCGTCGAGTCGATTCATTTTTCCAGTGAGATCACCAAGGTCGCCGCCGCTTGCTGCCGAACCACATGTTGAGAACTTTCGTGCAAGGCTTGCGAAGTCCTCGCCAGCCTCGAGTTTTCTGACGAGGTCTTGAGCTTCGTACTCATGCTTGACCAGGATGTGGCTGAATCTCATGAGGTTTGTTCCTTTCAAGCTTTGCGAGCAATAGATAGATTGCGGGAACGACGAACAGCGTGAACACCGTTGACACAAACGTTCCTCCGATAATCGTGAGACCCATCGGTGTTCGAGTTTCCTGTCCAATGGAGTTGCCGATTGTGAGCGGCAACGCTGCCGCCATTGTCGCGACGGAAGTCATGAGAATCGGTCGCAATCGAACCGGGCAGGCCTTCAAGAGCGCGGTTCTTAGATTTAGTTCGCCATTTGCGCGAACATGATTTGTGAACTCGACAAGAAGAATCGAATTCTTTTTGGCAATACCCATCAGGACGATAATTCCAATAAAGCTAAAGAGATTCAGAGAAACGTTGAACATCCAGAGGCTTAAAAAGGCACCCGTCACGCTAAATGGAAGTGCGACGAGGACCGCGATGGGATGAACAAACGAGTTGAACTGAACGGCAAGAATCATGTACGCGACAAGAATACCGAGAGCGAGGGCCACCAGCAGACTCTTGAAGCTTTCGGCGAGGCCCGCAGCCGCGCCCTCAAGTGCAAATCGATAACCTTCAGGCAGTGTTTTTTCTGCGATCTCTCGCGCACGGCTCAGGACCGCTTGTTGTGAGAGGTCTTTGCCGAGGTTTCCGTAAACGCCGATTGAACGTTGCCGATTGAGGCGGTTGATCGCCTGATAAGTTTCGATCGGCTCAAAAGTGACGATCTTTGAGAGGGAGACTTCGTTTCCAAACTGATTTCGAACCGAGATCTTGCCGATGTCCTGAGCTGAGCGCAGTTCGTGTTCGCGAAGTTTGATGCGGACATCATAGCGGCGACCATCGCCAGTGAAACGACTGATTCTTGTGCCGGCAACCGTGGCATTGAGCGTGCGTGCCACGGCATCGACGCTCACCGAATACTCTGCCATCTTCTCGCGATCAGGTTTAACCAAGAGCTCGGGAAGTCCCATTTTAAAGTCGGTATCGAGATCTTGAGTCAGTCCCTCTTTGTTGAGCTGATCGATGATTTCAGCGGACTTCTTTTGCAAAACATTGAGGTCGGGGCCTGAGATATTAAACGAAACAGGAAATTGTCGCCCCGAGGTCAGACCGCGCGACGATAGATCGCGAACTGAGAAGCGCGCCGTTTTAATCTCTTTAAACTTGCCGCGAATACGATCCATGATCTCAAGGTGCGTGAGCTTTCGCTGTTCGCGCGGCTTTAAATAGGTCGGCATCGAAATTTGATTCACTTCAGAGTTGGGGCCACCGGCTCCAACGGCAATGAAGAATCGCTCGACGTCGGGATCCTCGGAGAGGATTTTTTCGGCGAGACGCGCTTGCGCTTCGGTGTATTCAAGCGACGAACCGGCTTTCGTCTGTCCAGTGATGAACAGGATGTCCTGGTCCTGGCTGGGGACGAACTCTTGCTTAAGAACTTTGACAATCATCACCGAGGCGGCAAAGAGCAAGATCGAAGTGAGAACAACAGTCTTTGAATATTTCAATGACCAGACGAGGAGTTGACGATAGCGCTCGGCGATCCCGTCAAAGAGATGATCGAGCTTCACTTCAAGCTTGGATGGGCCCTTTGATGTTGAGAGAAAAGCGGCCGCCCGCATCGGGGTGATTGTGACGGCCTCAACCAGCGAAAGCAGCACGGCTGCGGACATCGTCACGCCAAACTGGAAAAAGAATTTTCCAGTGACGCCATCCATGAAGATCACTGGCAGGAACACGGCGACGACGGCCAGAGTGGCCGCGGTTGCGGCCGGTAGGATTTCGATGGCTCCATCATAGGCGGCGCGAGCCGGAGACTTTCCCATCCGGTGGTGACGAACGATGTTCTCAAGAAGCATAATCGCATCGTCGACAACGATCGAGATCGCGAGCGTCAGGGCGAGAAGCGAGAAGAGATTCAGTGTGAAGCCCGCGAAGTAGATAATAATAAACGTTCCAACGATCGAAGTTGGAATCGAGAATAAGATGTTGAGTGCGGCTTGAAAGCTTCCGAGGAAAAGGAAGCAAATGACGATTGTCACCAGAGCTGCGACCCAGAGTTTCTCATACGTCGTGTGAACGACGGCTTCAGTCGGACGAGTGAAATCGATATTCACACGAATATCGTAGCCCTTCGCTGTCAACGTCGGCTTTAGCTCTTCGATTTTCTTGTAAACTGCTTTTGCAATATCGACTTCGTTTCCACCGCGCATCTTGCGGACCATGACCGAAACGGCTTCTTTCCCGTTCACGCGCGCGAGGCGGCGGATGTCGCTGAGGCCATCTTCGACGTCGGCGATGTCGCTTAAGTGAATGACCGCATCGTGGATCGCGCCGCCACCGCGTTTTAGAATGCGAACATTGCCAAGCTCTTCAGGTGAGGTTGCCTCTCCGAGCCAGCGCACGCGGCGTTCGGTCTTTCCGTCTGAGAATTGTCCGGCGGCGGTGTCGACGTGCTGAGTGGTGACGGAGTCAACCAAGTCTAAAACGGTGAGATCAAATTTTCTGAGTTTATCGGCGTTTGGCCAAATGCGAAGGTTGCGCGTTGAAAAGCCGCCGACGGTGACTTCGCCGATATCTTGAATGAAGCGAAACTGGTCAAGAATGCTATCTTCGGTGTAGGTGATGACTTCACGCAGCGGCTTATCTGAATACACCGAAAGAAACATAATCGGCTGTTCTTCGGGATTTTGTTTTCGAATAACGGGAGCGTCGACACCAGGTGGGAGACGCAAGCTTGAGAGTGCGGCCTGGACCTCTTGTAGGGCGACGTCGATATTGCGATTGATATCAAAATCAAGAGAGACCGAACCGCCGCCTTGGCGAACACTGGCGCGCATCTGCTTGATGCCTTCGATCTGCAGGAGGTTCTGTTCAATCGGGTCGATGAGTTCGGCTTCAACGACTTCTGGAGACGCGCCCTCATAGTTGACCGATATCGTCAGCACCGGAAAGTCGACGTCGGGGAGTTGGCTCACGCCAAGCCGAGTGGCGAGCACGGCGCCGAAAACGATGAGCGCACTCATGAGGATCCAGGCAAAGACCGGACGGCGAATCGAGAGAGCAATAAAGTCCATGCCTCTATACGACTTGATTCTGCCGGAGGCGGTCAACGATTAGCTGGTTTTTGCCGCTAAAAGAAAGGTGCTAATTGTCAGCAGTCCGCCGGTTATTGCCATGCGTAGATTTTCAGTGAGATGTGGCGACGATGAGAGCCAAACACTCGTGATCGAAAGGGCGAGAATGCCTATGGCAAATGTCTTATGGCGCTTTGAGATGGAACGATTTCGGTTCCAGTTCTCAATGAGTGGTCCAAACTCGTGATGCTCGTGGATCCAGCGATGCCACTTTGGTGAAGATCTGGCAAAGCACCACCCGCTGAGAAGAATAAAAGGCGTTGTTGGCAGCAGAGGCAAGAACAGACCCGCAAAGCCGAGCCCGAGACTGATCAGTCCAACGAGCTTAAGAAGAATGGTTTTCGCGGACGACTTTTCTTTCACTGACTCATCGCTAGCAGGATTCAAGAAGCGGCGCAAATTAATGCTGTCCGGTCTATGACTCGGCCTGCGCTTTTTTCTTGGCGTAGTCCTCAGTGATCAGGCGACGGATCTCTTTTTGCGCCTGGTCGGTGACCCCAAAGAAAATAAACTCATTGGCATACTGGCCTTCGCCGTGTTGCGAGGTGGCACGAACGCGTCCCCAGATTCCGTTCTCGGCCGATGGAAACGCCGATGAGAAGAGCATCAGTTCAGTACCGACCTTAAACGGCGCCTGATCGATAACAGTCAGCGAGACCTCGCTGATGGCTGCAAAGTGCGATGGTCGCACCAGAACGGCCTTGATGTCGGTCGAAACCGTTTGCAGGCCCGCTTGTACTCCGGCCCAAAGCTCGGGCCGAGAAAGCGTAAGAAAGAGTGAACGATGGTATCGCCGGTCAATGTAGTCAAAAGCAACAGCCGTAACCGAGGTGCCCCGTAAAATTTGCGGATCAAAGTTCTGTTCACTGGCGTTGACGATGATAATCGGTGGTTTATTGCCAAATGCATTGGTGACGTGGTGATTGGCAAGGCTCGCATCGAGCGCTTTTAGTTTTTCGACCGTATCATAGCGCAGGAGGTTCGCGTCGATCAGAATCGCTTCAAAGCCGGCTTTCGGCTTCGCGTGAGAGTGCTGATCAGCGTGATGGTCTGCCGTATCGAGTGTCAGAGTGACGTCGAAGATCGGGCCCCGTGTTGGCGTGGCAACCTCTTTGCGTTTGATCTTGATATGAATCATCTCTTTACACGAGGGGCTAACGTCAAAGTGAAAGCTGTGCTCGGCGATTGTTGTCGATCCGGCGTCAAGACCTTCAAGGTAGTGAAGGGTCTCGCTCAGAATATCGCGATCATCCGCATTCAGTGGCTTTGTTAATGGGCCTGCATCGCGTCCCCATTGTTCATTGCTTGCGCGAAGCAACGTTCGGCCTGCCGAAAGCTCGGGCGTGATGCTTTGAATCGTTTGCTCTTTCGGTAGATACGAAATGGTCACGTGTTCCGCATGAAGCGCCGGTGCTGCATCTTCGATCTTTTTTGGCCCTACAAAGTTCTTATGCCATAAAAGCCCCGCCTCAAGTGCGGGATCGCTGGCGTGCGGCTTTGCCTGGGCGGCCTCGGCTTTGCGAAGCGTCCATTCAAATTGCTTTAAGCCGCTCACGGCCGTGGTGACAGGACGAGCCAATTCATCAAGTGAAGCTTCGAGCATCGACCTCAGTGAGGGCGAAGGCGAGAGCAGTGCGACGCGAAAGTCATTCTTTGGTTCAGGTTTTTCGATTTTCTTTTTGGCATCAGGTTTCGCCGTGCGTGGGTCGGCGCCCAGTGCCTTTCGGATGGAAAGAAGTTGATCGTGCCGGAGCCCAAGAAAACGCAAGGTGACTTCGTAGCGTTTCTCTGTCCCGAGTGGCGATTCAAGAAATGCCGGAACGCTGTCGACTGACCGCACTTCAACTCGCGACATCGGCCCTTGGCCAAAACTCTGCGAGATCAAAGTCCCCGCGACGCCAGGCGCAAGCGGCCGCGGTGAGAGAATCGTGCACGATGTCTCTGAGAGATGCGTTACTTTTGAAAGCTTGCCGATCTCCAGATCGTGCTCGACTTTGGCTTGAAAAAGAAAAGATGGAGTCACGCTTTTGTCTTTGGCTTTCAGGTATTCAAGCTTCTGCTGAGCGACCGCTTTATCGAGTGGTGTGACGATGAGATCGATAACACCGTTGATGTGGGGATGGTGAGGGAGGCCAGAGAGAGAGCTTGGTCCAAGCGCGATCCACGTCGTCGTGTCGTTTGCGTGACCAAGAGTTTCGAGCTTCGTTTTAAAACCGCTGACGGGTTCGGAGAGGCGATAGGGTGGGTCGAGGGCGGCATCGAAGAAGATGATCGAACACGGCGTCGGTGGTGGGTCGGTCGCTGCGGCCTCTGCGGTCGGCGGGGGCGGCAGATTGAGTAAATCGTCGAGAATAATATTCGGATCGAGCTCCCGAATCGTTCTAAAGAGCTCGTCTTTGAGTCGTCGGTCGAGTGTGATGAGACCGTAGCGCTCCATGACAATAGGATAGCACAGCTCAGTTTTATCCTAGGGTGAAGGCTTTGTGTAGAAGGCGAGAAGAAGACCTTGGCCTAGCGCTCAGGGTGTCCCTAGCCTCTTTCTGCCAGCGAAAAATGAGTATTCGCACTAAAATGAGGCATCCATTTTGAGTCGCTCGATGAATTCTCGTCTTTTTGCGCACTGCTTTTTATCGCGCGAAGGCCGGCCTTTTTGTTTGACGTGTCGGACCGTGGCGCCTATTCTACTGCTCCTTGACCGCTCGAAAATATCGATCGGTTCCGTTTCTGGCGCGGGGTGGAGCAGCCTGGTAGCTCGTCGGGCTCATAACCCGAAGGTCAGAGGTTCAAATCCTCTCCCCGCAACCAATTTCAATCAGACATTCCTGTTCGATTCGCCCTTGCGGGCTCACTCACGTCTTATTGAAATTGCTATTGAACCCCGCGGAGCGGGGCCCCATTGTCGGGCCTTTAGCCCGATTCGATTTGAGTGCTTCGTTCTCAAATCGATGTGTCCAGCGATCATCGTCGTTGCCGAATGTCTCAGAGGTCGCGAAACCGAATCGATCGTCCAGCCCAGGCTTTCACGTCGACCAAGAACTGCCTCTTCACGAAGTTTTCGTGGCAGACGGGATTTCACGGGTCTGAAATGTAAATTCCGTCGAGATTGACTGAAATTGAGCACGGAGCAATTCTTTACCGGCTCAAACAGAGGTGTGTTTGTCTAATACGATTCAGAACTTCTTTCGTGCGAATGACTCATTTCTTGAGACGCAGTTTTCGTACGCCTTGGGTGAAGCCGACGCAAAAGCTGTCGAATCTTCGCATCTTGATTTCATATCGCACACGAAGTCGATTTCCTTTGTCGATCACGAATTTGAGCAAGCGAGGTTGAAGTGGCTGGCGATCCTTCAGGGGATGAATGTGAATCTCGGCTTTACGGAGCTTCGGACGATCATTGCCAGCATCGGCCAAAATGATGGCGACGGTGTTGCTAAACTGGAAAATGCTAGAAACGGCATCGATGCCACACGGTTTTTGCCGACTCTTGAGCGATTCGCCAATACTTCTTTTGATGCCAGAGGCCTTGGCCTTACAGTGCCACCTGAACGATGGCTGATAGACAATGATGTTGCGCTATCTGTCGATTTGAAACCAGACGAATTCAAAAAAAAGATTTTCGCGCATGCCTGCTATTCTGCGCTCACGCATCAATGGATATTTAGAAAATCCAAGAGCGGTGGCTTTTTCATGATGTCGCTGCACACACGGCCCGTTCACTTCATTGGTCATGGGCCGATTGACACACTCTTCGGTCTCTCAACTCTCGCCCATGAACTTGGCCATTCGACGACACCTTCGCATGTTTCACTTGAGAGCTTGTTTTTAGAATTTCCTACGTCACTAAATGACGATGTGCTTGTCAGCAATGAAGATGACTCCTACCGATACGAACGGATTTTCATGGAGCATGCAAACGCGCTGGCACCAAGGCCATTAAACGGAAACGAACATAACTACTCAGAAAAGCTCGCTATGAGAAAAGCCATACAAAACAATTTGCATGTGTTGAAAAACCGCATGAATTTCTGTTTCTTTTCTGGGATGGCGCTAGCTGAAATATCGAATCAGTTTCAGACTCTGATTAAGGAAATCTATCCAGAATATTCGCCGTTAGCGCCGTCCGACTGGCTAAGGTATTCCACGCTTGATCAGCCACTTTCGCGCATTGGCTATCTGAAAGCCTATCAAACGGTCTTTTTGCCAAGCTAGGCGCCATTGATAGAATTCGCTTCAAGCCTCATTGCGCCGTTTATCAGATGGTCAGATGCTGGCCCTTTGGCGACGGTAAGGTCGATCTCAATAGTTCCAGAGACAAATGGGAGATCTCCAAGGCCTGCATGACAGTCAATAGCTGAGGATCTTCATCTGAACGGTCATAGTTTTCAATTAGGAATTGAATATGCGATTTACTTTTGGGGAGATGATGAATGAAAAACCTGAGAGCTTCCTTTTTTGAGATACACGTTCCGCCCGCTATTAAATTCGCGATACGAGCAGCGCCACTTGCCACCCAGATTGTTGGAGTTAAGGGCTTGAGCATATCTGGATCAAAATTCGACAATATAGGAATTCCTTGCTCGACGGCCGGAATCCAATAGTCATCTCTGTTTGAAATGGCCCATCTTTGTAAGTCCTGCTGACTCATTTTAGGCAATTTCTCTAACGAGTTGCTAGTTCCAAACAATTTCTTTGAACGATTTTGAATTTGCCAAAGATCCGGAGGAAGGATTCTGTTGAAGAGTGGTCCCGCTGTTCTTGGGCGGTCCTGAAAAAGATCCTCAAGTCTTAAGGCCGATAACTCGGTTGTATCCTCAGCACATAGGAATCCGTCGATTAGTGGTAGCTTTAATTTCTTCCATTTATCAAGCTGCTCTAAAAAGTGCTGAAGCTGAGCCTCTTTTATGAAAATTAACAGATCTAAGTCACTTCTTGCTGAAGTCCAATCTCCTGCTACAGACGACCCATAGAGATAGGCAGTCGGAGCCTCATTCATCTCAAGAAAGAATAATTTGTTAGCCTGGTCCAAAGCTGCTGTTAAGTTTGCATTCAAATCCACGACAAGAACATAGCTTTCTTATTCAATGCAGGCAATAGCCCTAAGTCTGCTCTGGTTCCAATAAAATTGCCGCAGCTCAAAATAGGTTTGGGTCAACCTCGCATAATAGCGTTATGGCCCCATCGTCGGGCCTCTTTGGACCGATCTTGCTTAAGGTACTCCTGGCGGTCACTTCCAGAGAATCTGTTTTCCAATCGGAGCGAGCGAGATCTTCGCGAGTTTCCAATACTGAACGGCGAATGGGATTCCGATGATGGTGATTGCGCACAAGATGGCCCAGCCGATGTGATAGAGGAAAAGCCACCAGCCGGCGAAAAGAAACCAAATGAGGTTGCCGATGAAGCCCAAGGGGCCGGTGCCGATGTCAGCTCCAGAAGTTGCTTCTCGCGAGGTCGCCTTTGATCCAAAGGGCCACAGAATCATAATGCCGATATTGAAGGTTGCGCGAGCCCACGGAATTCCGATGATGGTGAAAAACATCAAA
>JAEUWE010000143.1 GCA_016791465.1 Pseudobdellovibrionaceae bacterium | reverse complement strand
AAAAGTAAACAACGCCGTTCTTTCCGATAAAGAACTCAACACCAAAGAGTCCCGCGCCGCCGAGACGCTTGGTGACTTCTCTCGCCATGGCCTGCGCAGCCTTGAGCTGCTTCGGTGTGACCCGTGCCGGCATCCATGACTCTTGGTAGTCGCCACGTTCTTGGCGATGACCGATGGGATCAGCAAAAATGGTTTTTCCATCCAGAGTCCGAATCGTGAGCAGCGTGATTTCAAGATCAAAGCGGATGAACTCTTCGACGATGACTTTGGTTTGATCGCCTCGGCGGTTGGCCTCAGCATAGGCCCACGCTTTGGCGACGTCCTTTCGCGAGCGGGCAACGGATTGGCCTTTTCCAGATGACGACATCACCGGTTTGATGACATTGGGGTAGCCGATCTGATCGGCGGCTTGAAGCAATTCCTCAAGGTTCGAGGCGTAGGCGTAGCGAGCTGTTCTGAGTTTTAGCTCCTTCGCTGCGACATCGCGAATGGCGTTTCGATTCATTGTGAGGTGTGCCGCTTCTGCTGTCGGGATAACCATTCGGCCCTGAGTCTCAAACTCTTTGAGCTTCTCTGTTCGGATGGCCTCGATTTCAGGCACAATCAGATCGGGTTGATGTTTTTGAACCACTCGTTCAAGCGCATCGCCGTCCAGCATATTGATCACTTCAAAGGCGTCGGCAACCTGCATGGCCGGTGCATTCTCATAGCGATCGGCAGCAATCACTGTTTGTCCGAGGCGTTTCAGCGAAATCGTGAGTTCTTTTCCGAGTTCACCGCTACCGAGCAACAGAATCTTTTTTGGTTTCATGATTTCAAGCTCTTCATGTCGATAACAAAGCGATATTTTACTTGTGACTTGATAACGCGTTCAAAGGCGGTGTTGATCTGTTGAATCGGGATCAATTCCACATCTGAGACGATTTTCTTTTCAGCGCAGTAGTCGAGCATTTCCTGTGTTTCTCGAATTCCGCCGATGAGCGACCCCGCGATACTCCGGCGGCCACCGATAAGGCTAAAGGCCTCCACCTTGAGTGGATCCTCTGGAATCCCGACAATCACGAAGGTTCCGTCACGCTTGAGGCAGCCCAAGTAGGGATCAAAATCGATATTGGCGGCAACCGTATTTAAAATGAAATCCATGCGACCGCGGTACCGATCAAAAGCTCCCGGCTGCGTGGTGACAGCGACCTCGTCGGCACCTAGGCGAAGAGCGTCTTTTTGCTTGGACTCAGACGTTGTAAAAACCACGACTTTGGCGCCAAAGGCTTTTGCGAATTTAACGCCCATGTGACCTAAGCCTCCAAGGCCGACAATTCCGACCGTTTGGCCTGGGCCGACTTTCCAGTGCTTAAGTGGCGAGTAGGTGGTGACACCGGCACAGAGAAGGGGAGCCACAGCCTTGAGGTCAAGACGAGGCGAGATTTTAAGCACAAAGTCTTCACGGACAGTGATCTTGTCGGCATATCCGCCCTGAGTGAGAGTTTTGCTCCCGCGCTCAAATGCGTTGTATGTGCCGGTGAAGCCGCGATCGCAGTACTGTTCAAATCCATCGTTGCATGACGCGCATGCCTTGCACGAGTCGACCATGCAACCGACTCCAGCAAGATCGCCGACTTGAAAGCGAGTGACTTGGCTGCCAACGGCCTTCACTGTGCCGACGATTTCGTGGCCCGGCACCATCGGAAACATCGAGCCGCCCCATTCGTTGCGGGCCTGGTGAATATCGGAGTGACAGACGCCGCAAAAAGCGATGTCGATCAGAACTTCGCGAGGGCCCGGAAGGCGTCGTTCAAAGGAGAATGGCTGAAGCGGAGTAGTTGCAGAAAGCGCGGCATAACCCTTAGCGGGGACGGTGTTTGTCATATCCCTATCAGATAGGGGGCTGAACCGCGCAGTCAAGAAGAGCGCTCATGACGCGTTGGTCTTGCTCGAGAATTTGAAAAAGCGCTGTGCGTGAACTGGGGAAGCGGAGCGTCTCGAGCGAATGCTCATAAAGCGCATCGTTCAAGCGCCGATGGAGATCTTGATCCTGTGTCAAATCGATGTCTTTACCTTGGACCCACGCGGTATCGACCCGCGCCCGAATGGCGTAGTCTCGCGGATCGGGCATGAGGTCGCGCAACTTTCCGGGATGTCGCGTTCGAACACACGACAGGTCCTTGGGATCAAGGCCGCTGCCGAGAAGAATCTCGGAGGCGTCTTGCAGAATCTGACCGATCAAGTCTTCTCGGTAATAGGCAAAAACTTCGCTCTCGGCGAGGTGCTGATTATAGAAGGGAACTGCACTGCTTTTGAGGAGCGGCCGAAGTGTTTGCTCCATTTCGTTCAAGAGTGCGCGATCCGCCGAGGTTGCGCCTTCTTCGACGAAAAAGTCCCATTCGGCGTGTGAGAGCTCATGAAAAACCGTCGTCGCATTGACATTCGCCGCCGTTCCCGTCGAGAGCGCCATCTCTTCAAGCGTTCGAATGCGTGTGCCTTCACGCTCGGTTGTTATGGTCATTTCCGGTTGAAGAACGAGGGTGTTGGTCCAATCGTTATAGGCTGCGGCCGCATCGGCTGAAATAACTCCCCAACGCTGAAGGAGTGATGGATGCGCAATGAGCGTCTGACCCGCCGCTGCCTGTATCCGCGGGGCTTCGATGCGGGCTCGATTAAAAAGCGATTGGAGAAACGCTGAGGCGTGAGTTTCGTTCTCTGCTCCTGCCACGGAAGCGGAAAAGACGGTCAGGGCCGCTATAGCGACTTTGAGGATGATTGCCTGCATGCGCGGGTTTATACCGCATCTCTGCCGGCCGACCGAGCCCGAATATGGACCCTGTTGTATCTACTGACGATCTGGCAGTTTCTTCATGGCAATCAATGATTTCTCAACGGAGTCTTTGACCTTTGACCGTTCCCCCTTCAGGGTGGCCGAAATCGTGTTCCAAGGACGTGTCTACCGTGTCAAAGCCTAAAGCTGAATCGACCCCCTCAATCGAAACCTTTGCTGATCTCAACCTCAGTGAGGAGTTACTTTCCTCGCTCGTGAAGATGGGCTACGAGAAGCCAACTCCAATTCAAACGGCCTGCGTGCCGGTACTTTTGGATAGCGCAACTGATGTTGTCGCTTTGGCGCGAACAGGAACTGGTAAAACGGCGGCCTTCGGTATTCCACTGATTGAACGCCTCGATGCCGGCAAAAAATCAATCCAAGCTTTAGTTCTTTGCCCCACACGCGAGCTTTGTGTGCAGGTTTCAAAGTCATTGACCGAGATCGGCGCTGGTAAACGCGTGCGTGTTCTGTCGATCTATGGCGGTGACTCTTATCGCCGCCAGCGCGATGGTTTGGCGCGCAGCCCACACATTGTTGTCGCAACACCCGGCCGCTTGATCGATCTTCTTGATCAGGGCGAAGTTCCTTTGAAGAGCGTACAGACGATTGTTCTCGATGAAGCTGACGAGATGATCTCGGTTGGTTTTAAGGACGCTCTCGATCAAATTCTTCGCACAATGGAAGGCGAAGATCACCGCACATGGCTTTTCTCGGCGACAATGTCTCGCGAGGTAAAGCGCGTTCAAGAGAACTTCTTGCCGAAGGCAAAGCTGATCGATGCTCGTGGTGGCGAAGAGAAGCCGCGCATTCGCCAGCAGTATATGCTGACGTTTGAAGAGGATCGTTTTGAGGCTTTGAAACGTTACCTTCTGATTCACAGCGATTTCTACGGTTTGATTTTCTGCCAAACAAAAGCCGAAGTCGTTGCTCTGGAAGAAGAGCTCAAGCGCGACGGTTTTAAAGTTGCTTCGTTACACGGTGATAAAGTTCAGCGCGATCGTGAATCTGTTTTTGCGGCTTGGAAGAAGCATGAAGTTTCGATCGTTGTTGCGACAGACGTGGCCGCTCGCGGTCTTGACGTTCAGGGTCTCACTCACGTTGTGAATATGAGCCTTTCGCGTGAGTTCGAAACTTACGTTCACCGTATCGGCCGTACGGGTCGCGCGGGACGCGAAGGTATTGCTTTGACGTTTGTTTGGCCAAAGCGCATGGCGCTTTTGAAGCAGCTTGAGAGCCGCATCGGTGAGAAGCTTGAGTTTGTCCATGTTCCTGATGCAGCCGAAGTTTCGCGTGCCGTCTTGTCTCGCGAGCTTCTTGCACTCTTGACGCCAGAGCCAAGCTTCGATGAAGGCAATGCCTTCCATCGCGCTGTGAAGCAGAGCCTTGCCGGTTCGCCAATTTTGGATCTCACGTCGGCCGATGAGATCATCGCGATTCTCGCTCGTATGATTGAGAACAAAGCGCCACAAGTATTGGATCGTCCTTATGTGAAAATGCTTTCGGCCGAATCGGCTGCAGGTCGTGGAGGCTCCTCATTTGGAGGTCGCCCTTCTGCCGGTGGTCGCCCATCGGGTCGCCATCCGTATCACGGTAAGCGCGATCAGCGTCCGAGCAGCGGTGGCGGGCCACGCTTTGGTGTTCGTCGCGGTGGTGATGAAGCGGCGTCGTCGGACTCGCGTCCATCGGCTGCGCGGTCGGCTGGAGGACGGGCCGGTGGCAAGCCCGTCGGTGGTCCTGCGAAGAAGCGCTTTGATCGTCCCGAGCGTGCGGCAGCAGGTCGCAAGGACGACGGTCAGGGTGGTAGCCATCCGTTCCGTCGCGATCGTGGCTCAAAACGAGACAGTCACCAGAATCGATAGATGAGATAAGCTTCAATTCGGTCATAGTCTTCGGATATGACCGAATTGGAAAAATAAAACGCCCGGACAATGTTGTTGTC
>JAEUWE010000102.1 GCA_016791465.1 Pseudobdellovibrionaceae bacterium | reverse complement strand
GGTCGCAAACTGATCCGATCGTCGGTCGAATACCGCATGCCACTCACCGAGAGCTACCATGGCTTCGACACTATTCCGGCCTTCGTTCAACGCTGGCATGGCGCTGTGTTTGCCGACGCGGTGGCCGTCGACGGTGCGTTTTACGATTTCGACATCAACGGCTACCGAGCGGCGACTCTGGACTCAGTTTATGCCGCGGTCGGCGCCGAAGCGCGACTCGACATGACCATTCTCTATCACGTGCCACTGCAACTCATCTTTGGCGTCCACTATGGATTCGAAAAACGCATCAATCCGAACGGCGCCTACCCCATCCTCTCGATCGCTCTCTAATCTTTCTTACGCCGCTCAGTCGAGCGGCGCAGCGTTTGCCTCCTTCACGTGAAACTCATTCCTTGAAGGAGGAAACGAAAATGGGATCCATCAACAAAGTGATTTTAATGGGAACGCTCGGTGCCGCCCCCGAGCTCCGACAATCGAGCGGCGGAAAACCCTACGTCAGTATCAGCCTCGCTACCCAAAAACGAACGGTCAAAGAAACCGGCGAGCGACGCACCGAAACGCAATGGCACAAGGTCACCATATGGGGAAAAAACGCTGAGATCGTCAGCACCTATTGCGGCAAAGGCAGCCCGTTGATGCTTGAAGGCCATCTTGCGCCGTACCGAAAGGACGATGCGGGCCGCATGACTTACCATGTCGGAATCATTGCCGAGAACGTGCAACTCATTCCGGGGACGAAGTCGACATCGGGTTTCGAACCTATAGAGTTCATTCCCGATGCAACGGGCGCGATAGCCGCTGCCGATAGTCTCCAATAGTCGAAAAACGCCATTGAAAGCCCCATCTTCCCGCCTTTTCCCCGCTCCTGTCGCGAGAAACTTGACAAAGCGGGCCACGACGCGAGGAGATGGGGAATAGCGGAGGCGTCCATGGATGGAATAGAACTACTGGGTCAATCAAGCTCGCCAAAAAACGATCGCCTGGGATGGATCAAAGACCTCGTCCGCGCTGAACAGCGAATGGAAGAATCCGGTGTCATCGATTTTGGCGCTGGATTTGATCCCGCACAAATCCTGCTGACTGAGTCTGTCGGCTTCATGAATGAACTCAAAACCACCTTTGTTGACGCGGCCTCGGCCTTCAATCAACTCAAAGGTTCCGCGCTCGGTCGTGTGAAGATTTATGGGATCGCCAACACGCACTCCGACTTCATGCTTTTCCGAAACGGATTTAAACTTATCTTCTCGCTGAAAGAACCAGGAGCCGTCTCGATCCGCTTCCACTATGTGGGCGCCGGGTTTCAAACGGCCGGTACGCCGCTCTCGCCCGGGGCTGGAGCGCAGGCGATGACCGTCGGCGAAGAGGACCTGCTGATTGCGCGCTGGGGAGCATTCGGCGATCTCAACTGGACCTTCCACGAACAGCCGATCAAGAACGAATACCTTGTCCGCTACTACATGACGCGGTTTGTTCGCGAATCTGCGAAGTAGTCGCAACTGAAGTTTCTGTCCTGATTTCGTTTCACTTTGAGACAGCCCGAAAGGCTTTCTCTTTCATTGTGATCCTATCGATGCGAAACTATGAGCTCGATGGCTGACTCCAACCTTGCTGACACTCTTAATGAAATCGACTTGTGTATTCGCGCCGGGCGTCTTGCTGACGGTCGCTCCAAACTGCGCGCCATTTCTCCCAAAGCTGTCGCCAAGAATCTTCGTGCGCAGTATGCCCGTCTTTCGTGGAGACTGGGAATTGCGGAGCTGGGCCTCCGCGCGCTCAGTCGAGCCGTTCGCGAGGATCGTCAGGCCTCGCCAGAGGAGCGCGCCGAGTACGCCGCCTGTTTGAACTCCATCGGGAGCACGCAAGAGGCCCACACGCTCTTGCTCGATGAGGAAAGCCCATGTGCATGGACTTCGTTGTATGAAGCCTTCACGCAGATTTCGATGTGGGACTATAGCGGCGCTGGCCAAACCCTCGAGCGACTTCTCGAGACCCCGAATCTTATGGCCGAACTTCCATCCTACAATCGACTCGTTGCTCGAGTGAATCGTCTGGCCTGTCTGATTGTCGATGAAAACTGGGATCGGGCAACCACGGAGTGGAACGAACTCCATCGAGTCGTCAGCAAAGAAAACCACACGCGCCTTCTCGCCAATCTGCAAGAGCTTCGCCTGCAGCTCCTGTACGGGACAAAGCAATTTAAAAAAGCTCGCACCCTGATCGAGAAAGGCTCAAACCTTGAAGGCCCCGAACGACTGCACTCTTTGAAGTGGTCAACACTCATCGAGACCGCGAGCGACAAAAGCGCTGGTCCGGAGCCTCTCATCGCCCTCAAGGACCAGGCACTTCGCGAACAGCGCTGGGAGATGGTGCGAGATCTTGAGACTCGTCTGGCGCTCCATTTTAAAAACCCGCTTTTTCTCAAACGCGTTTTGTATGCGACGCCGTGGCCAAAGTATCGCACCCGTCTCCTTGCGCAATTTGCCCAACCGGTCGAGCTCACCGAAACCTTCGACTATCGATTTCTGCCTGAAGAACATGAACTCAAGCTGAGCGGAGCGCGCAACCGAGGCAACTGGTATGAGGTCTCGCTGAGCTCGGGCCGCATCGCACGCGATCTCACGCTCAAAGAAGGCTTTCTCAGCTATCGTACGATGCGCGCGCTGACCGCCGACCTCTACCGCAGCCATTCGGTCGGCTCACTGTTTGGGACGCTTTTTCCGAATGAGCACTACAACCCCTTCTCTTCGCCAGGTCGAGTCCACCATGCAATCGGCAACCTGCGCGATGAGTTAACAGACGCCGGGACGCCGCTCACCATCGAGCATCTCCACGGACGCTATCGCCTCTCGACCGCAAAGCCGACCATTCTCCATTTGCCTCTCAGTGTTGCCACCGGCAAGACCGGACTGAAAGTCGAAAAGCTCGCTTGGAAGTTCGGCGCTCAGCAGTTTCAAGTCAGCGACGCTGCAAGTGCGCTCGCTCTGAACGAGAAAGCGGCGCAACGCCTTTTAAAAGATGCGGTTGAAAGTGGCTACGTCGCAAGAACAGGGAGCGGCAAGGCCACACGCTACCAAATTACATCGTCACAAACTGGACTGGAGCATGCCGGATGATGAAGTCTCTCTTTTCTCTTCTCATCCTCATCACAATGATTCTGGCGTTTCAAAACTGCGTCGATCAGTCGACCAAGACTGCATCGTCAGACTCAGTTTCAATGCAGGCCGGTGGAAGCGGTAACGGAGGAAATGGCGATCCTTACGGCGGCAAAGGTTCCTACTTGGCGTTTACACCTGGACACTCGTGCATGAGCGCCAGTGGCTCGCTTGTCGCCGCTCCCTTTTCACGCGCATTCAAACAAGACGGCCAAGTCGTTCTTGCCTATGACAACTGCGCCGATAAGAACGAAGTCCTCGATGCTCGTGATGTCCAAATGGCTGGAGATGGCAGCGACTCGTTCATCTATAAGCGGCAGATCTTTCAAAACTTCGCTTCTCCGCCGGCGCTGACTTCGGCGCAGTTCTATTTTCCCGATGCCACATGTATGGAAACTATTGAAAGCGTGATGACTCGCGCAGGGACAATCTCCTCTCCTCCAGGTCCTGGAGCAACGGTGACCGAGAATCGCATTCGTGCGTCAATTGCAGCCAATTGGTTTGCCGACCGACATGCGCTCGTCGGCTCTGAGAATGTCACTCGATCGATTCCACTCCCAGGGCAAATGGTTCGCGATACCATCACACCGGTTTGGAATGAAAAGTTCTCTCCCCTCATCCGCGTCGACCTTGCCCCGGGTACCGCTTGGAGCGGTCCAAAGTTCTCACTTCAGGTCGCGCCACCCGCGGGAGTTCCACAGTACTTGAGCACCAATCAGATCGGCACGCTCACCGTTGAGCGTGCCGGCGAGTCAATGTCAGTCAAAGTGGAATGCGCTGTTTTCTACTAAATTGAAATATCGATGTGACCAAGACGGCGCTGGGTCTCGACGTCGTCGACGTACTGAAATTGAATTGGTTCAAGTGCCGTGACTCTCAGCCGCACACGCGATCCGCGAGCCAACGGATGATTGGATTCATTGGCGACCCGAATGAGTTCAGGGCTTCCGGTTACAAAAACGCGCAAGATCACTTCGCGCGTATCAAGAACCTCTAAGACCTGCCCGGTGATCTCTTGACCGAGTTTGAAACTTGCTCGCATCGAAGACTTCATTCGTTCTACATCTCCCGTGAATCAATACGAGGAAATTGAACCTTTCGAATCTGAGGGACTTCGGTTTTCACTCGTGCAGCCGCTTGGCGCGCCTGCTCGCGGGCCTGCTCAAGCTCCTGCGCTTGGCGAAAGGCTTCGCCAAGTTGCTCGAGACTTTTTGCATCGTTTGCTATCGGCGCCACCGGTTCTGTCGAAGCGGCTGGCGTTTTTGTACGCGACGTCAGCTCAAGATCGAGCGTCTGCATTTCAAATTGTAGCTTGCTCAGTTGTTTTACGAGTTCTTCTTTTTCAGCGCGCTCTTTATCGAAACGAAACTGTTCGGCTGGCGAAAGAAGTGGCGCAATCGGTGCCGACACAACAGGGGCGGCACTTGCCGCAGCGGCGATCGCCGCGCTAGTCACCGGATTGGGCTCATAGCCCTCCGGCTCGCGTGCCCACTCCGGAAGGTCTTCTTCGCGGAAGGTGAGGGATTCGCGATTCACTTTGGCAATAAACTCAATCTCGCCAATGGGCAGATCGATCTCGCGAGCGATCTCTTCGACCGAGAGACCGGCGTGAGCCATACGAGCCGCCTTGATATACTTCATCGACTGCTGACGCTCGATGATCTCGTCATGTGGAATCTTATCTTGAAAGATCTTTGAGACTTCCAAACTCTTTGAAATTGCGACCTGCACGGCCTGGACATGTTGTTCCGCTTGATGAACCTTTGTCTGCAGCTCTTTCGACTTTTGCTCGAGGAGCTCCATCATCTGATTCACTTGCGCTTCAGTGCGATCATTGAGGTCTTCCAGAACCGCAATCTTGCTTGAAAGGAGCTGCAGGCCCTTTGAAAGACGCGGATCGTCCTTAGGTGGGCGACGAAGTCTGGCAAACACGACAAAAAGTCCTGCGAGCATGACGATATTGATAAGGACTTGAACAAATAGGCCGAAGGACATCCGTGACCCCCTTCTCACTATTGTGCTGGAGGTCGAGGCGAATCGCTACCTAGCCTCGACCTCAGGCGAGCTCAAACAGAGCGAATGCTCTTACCGGGCGTTTTTAGTAAACAAACGGAATCACCTGGATTTTTCCAAACTCGAGACATCGAAAAGAATCCGAGTTTTTGCTCGATTGCGCGGCTTTCACCAACAAGGTGAAAGTCCGTCTATATGAAAAACTCTGTTCTCACGACTGAAGCCCTCGCGTTTGTCCTCGAACTCGATTCTCTCTTCGAACGCGATCGCCAAGAATTACTGCTCGCTCGCAGTAAGCGCACGACGCTCGCGCCAAAGTGCGAGGCCGCATGGGAAGCTCCCGAGTGGAGAACGGCCGCTATTCCAAAAGCACTTCAGAAGCGCACGGTTGAAATCACTGGCCCTGCAGAAGCCAAGATGATGATCAATGCGCTCAACTCGGGCGCCGATGTTTTCATGGCCGATCTTGAGGATGCGCTCTCACCAACGTGGGACAACGTCATTGACGGTCAGAGAGCCCTGGCCGACGCCATTCGCGGCGTCCTCTCCTACCAATCACCCGACGGTCGTACATATAATCTCAATTCAAAAACGGCAGCGCTCGTAGTCCGACCACGTGGATGGCACCTCAACGAACCACGCCTCCGCAGCGCAAATGGCAAACCGATGTCGGGTTCGCTCTTCGACTTCGGAATGTTTATGTTTCACGACGCACGCGAGGCTGCCGCTAGCGGTCGCGGTCCATTCTTTTATCTGCCAAAGCTCGAAGGCGCCAGCGAAGCCCGTCTCTGGTCGCGCGTCTTCGCACACACCGAAGAAAAGCTCGGCCTTCCCCACGGAACGATCAAGGCCACAGTTTTAATTGAAACCTTCCCCGCCGCTATGGAAATGGAGGGAATTCTCTTCGAGCTGCGCGACTACATCATCGCACTCAACGCCGGCCGCTGGGACTATCTGTTCTCGGCGATCAAGTGCCTTCCTCTCTATGACAAAGAGAACACGCTCTTTCCCGACCGCAGCGAACTGACCATGACGACTCCATTCATGCGCGCCTACGCTGAACGCCTGGTCGCTGTTTGCCACAAGCGTGGAGCGCAAGCGATCGGTGGAATGTCGGCATTTGTTCCGTCCAGAAAAGATGAAGAGGCCAATGCGCGCGCCTTTGCCGCGGTCACCGCCGACAAAACCCGCGAAGCTTCGCAGGGTTTTGACGGAACGTGGGTCGCCCATCCCGACCTTGTTCCCATCGCACGCGCTGCCTTTGAAGCCACAAAACCTGT
>JAEUWE010000030.1 GCA_016791465.1 Pseudobdellovibrionaceae bacterium | reverse complement strand
TCGGAAAACTCAATTCCGGCACGTTTCAGCGCAATCGGCGTCGCGTACGCAGGCCCAAGTCCCATGCGCTCAGGCTCAAGCCCCGCAAACGCGTATGAAAGAATCCGCGCGATCGGTTTCATCCCAAGTTTATCAGCCTGTTCGCGGCTCATCACCAGCACCATCGCTGCACCGTCTGTGATGGGGCACGCGTTACCAGCCGTGACTGTTCCTGTTTTGCGATCAAAGATCGGTTTCAGTTTTCCGAGCGCTTCCATCGACTGGCCATCGCGCGGGCCGATATCCGCTTCTACCACTTCTTTAAACGATGGTGGCAAATAGACCGGCGCGATCTCTTCAGCCAAAACCCCGTTCTTCTGCGCCGCCACCGCTTTTTGATGCGAAGCCAGTGCGAACTCGTCTTGCTCCTGACGAGAAAGCCCCCACTCTTTTGCGAGAAGCTCTGCTGTCTCGCCCATGTTTTTTCCAACAAAAGGATCCGTTAAGCCTTCAACGATCGCAATCCGCGGTTTATATGGCGCTCGCGCCATCGGCCCTGTGGTGAGAAGATTGGCGATCGATTTCAAATCAGCACCGACAAGCCCCGCAAGGGCCGCGACTTGTTGCCCAGGTGATTTCGCTGCACCGAGCATCGCAATCGCTTTTGTCACTTCGTTTGAGTAGATGAGCGGCATCTGCGACATCGACTCCGTTCCGCCAGAGATCACGACGTTCGCCATGCCCGCTTTGATCTTATCAAAGCCACCCGCAATCGACTCCATCGCCGAAGCGCAGTTGCGATGAACAGTGTGCGCCGACGTCTTTTGCGGAATTCCTGCATTCAGCGCCACCACACGACCGATGTTCACAGCGTCCGATGGGTTCCCGGTGTTGCCGATGATGACTTCATCGACAAGGTTCACATCGAGATTCGTGCGCGCCAGGAGCTCTTTCAATGCGACACGTCCCAGCTCTGCAGGATGCACTGTTTTGAGCTTTGTATCGGCCTTTGCGAACGGTGTGCGTACACCTTCAACAATGACCACATCGCGTGGATGAGGAGCTGCTGCTGCCGGACCGGATTTTCCCATAAAACTCTCCTTTTGCGGCGAACTTTCGAAATATGGAAATATTCGAAATTCCTTCACTTTCTTTGTCAAACCACATTGTCGTTAACGGCTGCCAACACGTCACTCAATCTGTCAGCACCTCGACTCCAATTCTGCGAGTATGATCGCCGTCGCTTTGCGGCATTTACGCACCCTCACTTGCACCAACTGCGGTTTGACAGCGCTGCCGCGGATTCCTACGCTCATGCCTTTGCGGCTCCCCATTCGGTCCACACCGCAAAGCGAGACAAGATAACTCAAAGGAACGCCCTTCCATGTCCGACAAAACTACTGACATCAAGACCAAAGAAAAGTCGCAACTTCAGATCGATGCCCTGGACTACCACAGCAAACCAACCCCGGGGAAAGTCGAGGTCATCTCCTCAAAGAGCGTGGCCAGCGAACGCATGCTTTCACTCGCCTACTCCCCTGGAGTGGCCGTTCCCTGTATCGAAATCGCCAAAGATCCCGAATCTGTTTACGAATACACGACCAAAGGCAATCTCGTTGCGGTGATCACAAACGGCACCGCGGTTCTTGGCCTTGGCGACATCGGCCCCCTTGCTGGAAAACCAGTGATGGAAGGCAAAGGCGTCCTCTTTAAACAGTTCGCCAATATCAATGTCTTTGACCTTGAACTTGACGCCAAGGACCCCGACGAATTCTGCCGTGCTGTGAAGGCACTTGAACCCACATTTGGCGGCATTAACCTCGAAGACATCAAAGCGCCAGAGTGCTTTGAGATTGAAGAGCGCCTAAAGCGGGAAATGAAAATCCCGGTCTTCCACGACGACCAGCACGGAACGGCGATCATCTGCGGCGCAGCTCTCTTAAATGCCTGCGAAGTGACGAATCGCAAGATGAGTGAAATCAAAGTCGTGATGAACGGCGCAGGCGCCGCATCGATTTCGTGCGGTCGCATCTTCATGGCCCTCGGCGTGAAGGCCAGCAACATTCTGATGTGCGACTCCAAAGGTGTTGTTTACAAGGGCCGCAAAGACGGCATGAACAAGTACAAGGAACAATTCGCCGTTGAAACATCAGCACGCACCCTCACCGATGCCCTGAAAGGCGCCGACGTTTTCGTCGGACTCTCCGTTGCTGGCGCGATGACTGGAGAAATGCTGAAAGTCATGGGCGATCGCCCGATCGTTTTTGCAATGGCCAACCCCGATCCCGAAATCGATCCACCGACGGCAAAGAAAGTGCGTCCCGACGTGATCATCGCCACTGGCCGAAGCGACTACTCAAACCAAGTGAACAACGTCCTTGGCTTCCCCTTCATTTTCCGCGGAGCCCTCGACGTTCGCGCAACACAGATCAACGAAGAAATGAAACTTGCAGCGGTTCACGCCATTGCAAAGCTCGCCAAAGAGGAAGTGCCCGAGAAGGTCTCGGCCGCCTACGGCGGGCAACCGTTTAGCTTCGGCCCTGAGTACCTGATCCCAAAACCCTTCGATCCCCGCGTTCTCCTCTGGGTGACTCCCGCCGTTGCAAAAGCAGCGATGGATTCCGGGGTTGCACGAAAGCCGATTCAGGACTTCCAAGCCTATCGCGATAGCCTTGAGGCTTTCCAAGGCGCACGCACTGGCTTTGTTCGCTCCGTCATGCACCGGGTAAAGAATCAAGCCAAGGCTTCTGGAAAATCCGTTCCAACCGTCGTCTTTCCAGAAGGTTCGTCTTCAAAAATCTTGAAAGCTCTGCAGACAATCAACAGCGAAGGCATCATCAAGCCTGTTCTGCTCGGCTACCCCGAGCAAATTCGCAGCAAGATGGAAGAACTCGGACTCGATGACCTCAAAGACATTCCAATCATCCACCCCTCGCAACATCCAAAATTCCGCGAGTACGTCGATAAGCTCTACGAAATGCGAAACCGCAAAGGCGTCATGCTCCGCGAGGCCGAGCGTTTGATGGCCGATCCCGACTACTTTGCCTCGATGATGGTCCACATGGGCGATGCCAACGCCGTTGTCACCGGTGCGACACAGAACTATGCCGATTGCGTGCGTCCGATTTTGGAGATCATCGGGCCCGGACAGCGCCACACTGCAAGCGGTCTGAACCTTGTCATCTTTAAAAACCGAATGCTGTTCTTTGCCGACACCGCCGTAAACATTGATCCTACCGCCGAACAAGTGGCGACGATTGCCATTCACGCGGCTCGTGTCGCCGAGTACTTCCGCATTCAACCGCGCATTGCGATGCTCTCGTACACGAACTTCCGCTCCAAGGGCGAAAGCCCATCGAAAATGCGCAAGGCTGCCGAGATCGTCAAAAAGCGCTATCCGCACTACATTGTCGATGGCGAGATGCAGGCCGACACAGCGGTCAATCCCGATATCGTCGAGCGGATTTTCCCGATCTGCGAAGTGAAAAACGGCGCCAACATTTTGATTTTCCCAACGCTCGACGCGGGCAACATCTCCTATAAACTTGTTCAGCAGCTGGGCGGAGCCGAGGTCATTGGACCGTTCTTGATGGGTGTTCGTAAGCCCGCCAACGTGCTCCAGCGCACCTGCACGGTCGACGACATCGTCAATACCGTCGCACTCACCGCACTCGAAGCTCAGGCCTTTAACGAGAGCCGCAGCTCGTACCCGGGCCCCGGCGAAGGCCGCTAGGCCAAAAGGTACCTTCTTCCTTTTGGCGACTCGGCGAGTCGCCAAAAGGAAGAAGGTACCTTAGCCATCCAAACGCAAAAGATGTGGGCCCGAATCGTTCTTCAGCGGATCGATTTGCACGGCGTGCAAAACCTGCTGAGTGACGGAGTCCACACGTAAAAGCTGAGAGCGGGCTGGATCGACGACTACAATGTCTTTCATATCCCGACACCACTCGATTGAGCGCGGCGCCGAAAGCCGACACTCTTTCAGACACTGTCCCGTGCGATAGTTGAAATAAAAAATGACCGGAGATCGGCGGGTCGCAAGCAGCAAGAGCTCTCTCTTCTCATCAATGATCAGCGACGCCCTTTCGCCCACAAATAAGGATTTCAAATTCTCTGTGGGATAAAACGATCGACCTGCCTCACCTTTTCGCTTAACCCAAATAGCTGTCGTCGCCCGTCTCCGGCTCTTACAACTCGGCCAACGACACCCGTGATCAAATCAAAAGTCGCGATCTGCCTTCCCCACTTTGAAATCGCGATGATTTCGGTCGGCGTTCTTCGTGACGGAATATAGGAATGCGGTGCAAAAGGAAGCGAAAACGTCGTCGCCTTGGCTTTGTCAGCACCACTCCACACCGCAACTGTCGACTCTCCCTCTGGAATTGCCATTTGCCTGGTCACCGAGGGCGGATTATAGCCAAGCGTCGCGCAAAATAGCTCAGATGGACGAAGTGCACTCTCCAGGCCAGCCGCAATCCCGGCGACCGGCTGCAAAAGCTCAACCCCTAGTGCCATTCCGCTGTAGATTAAAAGATCGCGACGCAACAAGGGCCTCGAGCTATCGTCAATCATTCCTTCTCCAAGCCAATCAATATCGTTCTTCCCCGAGTGAAGCTCTAGGATAGCAGCCAAGCCCCGCCCGCCAAGTCCAGACCGTCCAGTAACTCCATGATTCTTCACCGCTTTTCATGGCCTTCGAGTTTCGCTTGAACTCGAGGCAAGTCTAGTCGCAGAATAAAGAGAGGGAGGACTTCAGCCATCGCAAAACCGAATCAACATCCAAGCAACCCGACGCTCTCACAGCGCTGGGAATCTGGAAAAACACTTCTCCGCCCAAAAGAACGAATTATTTGCGTCGGTGTCGGCCTGAAATCCGAATCCTTTCAAGAACTCAAAGAAAGTCTGTTTGAACTCGAAGAGCTCGTCCATTCTGCCGGGGGCGAAGTCGTTGGCTCGATCACTCAAGTCTTAAGCCAATTCACTCCCGCAACTTTGATCGGCTCCGGCAAGGTTGACGAAATTGGCGAGGTCGTTCGCGAGTCGCAAGCGACGGCTGTCGCCGTTGATCACCTTCTCTCTGGAGCGCAGATTCGAAACCTCGAGGACGTTTGGAAAGTCCGCGTGGTCGATCGCAATCAAGTGATTCTCGATATTTTCGCTCAGCGCGCGCAGACCTTCGAAGGAAAACTTCAAGTCGAACTTGCACAAATGCTCGATCAGCTTCCGCGCATGGTCGACGCCTGGCTTGGCTCGCTGTCGCGACAGGGTGGCGGAATTGGTACTCGCGGCCCCGGTGAAACTGCGCTCGAGATGGATCGCCGACGCATCAAAGAGCGAATGAAGGTTATTCGCAAACAACTTGAAAACGTTCGCGGCCAACGCGCCCAGCACCGCGCTTCGCGCCGCAAAAATCGCCTCCCGAGCTTCGCCCTCATTGGCTATACGAACTCCGGAAAATCAACTCTACTCAATCGACTGACACAATCCCAAGTGCTCGCCAAAGATCTACTCTTTGCGACACTGGATCCGACGACGCGCAAGATCCACATCCCGGATGGTCCGCCCGCGGTGATGACCGATACCGTGGGCTTTATTCGAAAGCTACCGACAAATTTAATCGAAGCCTTTAAAGCAACACTTGAAGAGTCCGCCGACGCTGACATCCTCCTCCACGTCGTCGACCTCTCCTCGCCTCAGATGCAGACCCAAGTGGACGTGGTCAATGGGCTCATCCAAGAATTTGGCTGGCAGGACAAACCGATCATTCATGTCTTTAACAAAGTCGACCAAGCTCCGTTTGAAAAACAGTTTCAGGTCAAAGCCTTCCCACGCGTCTTTGTGAGCGCTCTCACCGGCGAAGGGCTCGACCGACTGAAGCGCCTCATGCTCGAGCAAATCCAAGCGCTTTCAACAGAGGTTGAGCTTTTCTTCCCTCGCGAAAGTGAACATAGAATTTTTGACCTTGATCGCGAGTCGAAAATCGTGAAGCGAGAACAGGGCTCAACCGGCACATTGCTTCGCGCAGCACTCACTCCAGCCCTCATCACCCGCTGGCAGGAATTTCTCGTTGCCGCAGACAACGCGTCAATATGAAGACGCCGCTGGGGCTCATCCTTTTTTTTAGCCTTTGCCCATTTTGGGCGGCATCGGCAGCCGAACCCGCCAAGCCGATCTGTTCATGGGAGCTGATTCGACCGGTTTGCGAGGATCCAAAAAGCAATAGCCTTGATCTTCGAAAGTCCCCGAGTGAAGCCGACGGCGTCTTGTTTAACTTTTTCCTGGTTCATAAGCCTGGCCGCTACAATCAAATTAAAGCCTTCGATACGACCACGGAGAAGTTGAGAAAAAATACTCTCACCATCTCCGAAGAGGTTCGCGAACGAGCAATACGAACGGTGACCGGCGGCGCTCCTCAAGGAGAATGGACAAGAGAGCAGAAGGCTTTTGTCACTCGCCTCAAAACAGTCCGCTTTGTCGTGGCCGAATCTTTAGACCAAACATGTACCGCACTCAAAGATCCCGGCATTCCAAACGCAGCATACACCGCCGAAACACATACCATCACCATCTGCCCAAGCCTGACGCGAGTGCATTCACAGATGATCGCTTCAAGTCTCGCCCACGAACTTGGCCACTCGATCAGCCCTTGCGCGATGAGCAAGTCGCTCTATAAAATCTCACCCGGTACCGACGTCACCGATGTGATTCATTGCCTGTGGCCAAGCCCAGACCCCGAGAACGATGAGATCACCGGGCAAAATGTCCGCATCGCTCGTCAAACTCTTGAGGCCGAGTTCGCGGTGACGAACCCTGAGCTCAGTGCCAATTCAGAAAGCGCAGAACTCATTCGCTGCGGCATTCTCAAACCGGTCGCCTCTGGCGACGTAAAATCTCCCGTCGCCCACCGACAGTTCCTCAAATGCGCCCTCTCCCAGAACCAACCTGACTACAGCAACTGGCTCGCACAGTCTCAGCTCGGTTCCGAGACAATGCCGAAGAAGCTGAGCCCGGCGCAACGAAAGATCATCGAACGCGCCAAAAGTCTGAACCCAGCCGTTTGCCAGTCCAAAACCGAAGAAACTTACGCCGACTCTTTTGCAGGCCAAGTTCTCGCTCGCACCGTTGAGGAAAAAGATCTGAGCGCACGAACTATCAGTCAATATGCCCATGACTTCTCGACAGTGGCCTGCCGAAGCAAGCTCGAGCCCGGCTATGACTTTACGCCGACCCTGTACCCATCTGCCGCCGATCGCGTTCGGCTGATAATCGAAACCGATTCGACAATGCAAAGGCTTGGCTGCGAAAAAGACCTAAGCCCTCTCTGCGCAATTGAGCCCGAGGCCTTTTCGGCGCCAGCACAGCCAGGCACCTCTCGACCTCCCACGCAACCACAAGGGGTCGCAAAATGAACCGCGCCGGTTTGCTCGCATTCTTAATTTTTATCCAATGCCCAACCGCCCAGGCGACAAACAAGTTCAGTGACTTCTCATTCTGTGTGGTCGCAATCCACGGGCGCTGCTTCACACTTAAAAATGAAAAGCTGAGATCCGAAAGTGGCGAAAT
>JAEUWE010000002.1 GCA_016791465.1 Pseudobdellovibrionaceae bacterium | reverse complement strand
GACGGAATGGAAGAGGGAACAGACGGCGAAATCGAGAAGAAGGCTCACGCGTTCTTCAAACATCGCAACGTTTTTGAGGGGTAATGAAAATAAAGTTTCTTGGTGCGACTCAGACTGTAACTGGGTCGCGCTACCTTGTTGAGTTCGGCACGTCGAGAGTCCTCATCGACTGTGGACTGTTTCAAGGTTATAAGAACTTTCGGGAGAAGAACTGGGCACCTTTTCCGGTTGATCCCAGCACGATTGACGCGGTGATTTTAACTCACGCGCATATCGACCACAGTGGCTACATCCCACGTCTTGTTAAAAATGGATTTAAAGGCGATGTGCTGGCAACACAGGCCACCTGTGACTTGAGTGCGATCATGCTTCCCGATGCTGGCTATCTTCAGGAAGAGGAAGCAGCCTATGCCAATCGCAAGCGATTTTCGAAACATAAGCCTGCACTCCCTCTCTATACGGAGGACGATGCCGTCAAATCCCTTGAGCGATTTCGTGCGGTCGACGTGCGAAAAACATTTCGCCTAGAAAGTGGTTTGGAAATCACGTTCACTCCCGCCGGCCACATCCTGGGTGCGGCAAGTGTCCGTCTTCAATATGAAAATGATTCGATTTTGTTTTCTGGCGACCTTGGTCGCGTAAACGACGCCGTCATGCGAGCGCCAGAGTCGCCGGAGTCGGCCGATATCGTGGTCGTAGAGTCGACCTACGGCAATAAACGCCATGCGCTTATCAATCCGCTCGATGAGTTGCGAGATGTCATCAATCGCACTGTTGAGCGCGGCGGCATTGTTCTGATTCCATCGTTTGCGGTGGGGCGTGCGCAGCTCCTTCTTTACTATATCCATCAGCTGAAAGAGCGTGGCGAGATTGCCGATGTTCCGGTTTATCTCAATAGCCCAATGGCCTCCAAAGTGAATGATGTCTTTATGAAGCATGCTCGCGAGACTCGACTGTCTCTCGTCGAGGCCCGTGCGGTCTGCGGCACAGCTCGCATCGTTAGATCGCAGGAAGAATCGATCCATATCAATGAGCTGACCAGTCCGATGATTGTCGTTGCGGCAAGCGGAATGGCAACGGGTGGCCGAATTCTCCATCACCTCAAGGCATTTGCGGGAGATCCAAAAAACTCAGTCATCTTTGCTGGGTTTCAAGTTGGTGGAACGCGCGGTGACCTGATGGTTCGAGGCGCTGATGAAATTAAGATACATGGTCAAATGTGGCCAGTTCGGGCGGAGGTTGTGGACTTGGAGTCTCTCTCAGCGCACGCCGATGCTGATGAAGTCATGCAGTGGCTTGGGCGATTGAAGACTCCAAAGCAAGTCTTCGTGACACATGGTGAACTTCCAGCATCAGATGCACTACGGCTTCGCATCGAATCGACTCTGGGCTGGCGGGCTCGTGTCCCTGACCTGCTTGAAACCGTTGAGTTTTAGTGAGCGGGAGTGAGGAGCTCGAAAACGCTATTTTTTACAGTTCTGTGTGTATCGACCACTAAAGTCGAGCCCGAATTCAACTTCAGTGGACGTCTTGATGATGCCTTTCATCTTGAAATGATTGGGCGAAAGCGTGCCCTTTAAAGTCCCTGCTCCCTTTCCAAAATTGTTGTCGCAGCGAACTCCGACACTCAGTGCTGGGGGATGATAGGTCCACAGCGTCACCTGGCACTCGTTGGCTTCGAGATACCGAGTGACGTAACGCCGCGCATCTTTCGCTGATTTTTCTGAAACACAATCGCTGTCCGTCATCGTGGGAAGTTCGATCCCATTCAGTGTCATTTCAGCCTTGGTTTCCCAAAGGCCGGGGCGCATTTGTTGCGCGATTGCCGAGCGGGATGCAGCAGACATCAGTAAAGTCATAAGAACTGGGAGCAAAATGGCCTGCATCAGGTCCCTCCTTTTAAAGTTGGCGTTCGCGATGAGGTCTGAAGCGCCAAACTGGTGTCACCTTAACCCATACAATGTTGATCACCAAATTCTGTTAAGAAAGTCGGATGATTTTGTTCCTGGAATTGGAGCGCCAGTCGTGATTCAACTGGGCGGGTTGATCGATTGAGGGGGAAATCATGCGGGTTTCGAAAAGTTTGGTTCTCGGTGTCTTATCGGTGTTGATGTTGACCAGTGCGGGCTGCTCTTTTTTTGGCGAAACCTCATCGCAGTCAAGACCGTATGAACTGGCTCCAGGTTATACTGGAATTTTCAGTACGCGGCCGGAACCCGGTACGCACGGCTTCTATCTTGTGAAACTCAAAACAGCGCCGCTCCTCACGATATCAGCAAAGCCGACCGTTGAAGAGATCAAAGCTCTCGCTGTTGAGCAGGATCAGGTTTTGAAGTCGCTGACGGAGTTGTCGACGGATATCAAAGTCGTTTATCGCTATCGCTTGGTTCTCAACGGTTTTGCGATCGTGGCGCCGGTGGCGCTTGAGGAAAAGATTGGCGCAATCGGAGGAGTTTCGCATTTGGAAAGCGCGGGACTTTTTTCACGCCCTACGGTTGAAGTTACAAATAAGTCGATCGTCGCGAGTTCGATTCAAGAGCGAAATTCGGTGAAGTTTATTGGCGGTGAGGCCGCACGTGCCCGCGGGATACGTGGTCAGGGGATGCGGATCGGAATTATCGACAGCGGTATCGACTATACACATGCGATGTTTGGTGGGGTCGGAACAGAGCAGGCCTATAAGGACATCAAGCCCGGTGATGTGACGACACAGTTTCCGTCGGCCAAAGTTGTTGGTGGTTTCGATTTTGTTGGGACGGAGTATGACTCTGGTTCTGCGGACTTCAATAAGCGTTTGCCGCTTGTTGATGGCAATCCTCTTGATGAGGGAGGACACGGGACACATGTCGCCGGCACTGTTGCCGGACACGGAGACGGCGTGAGCACTTATGATGGTGTTGCTCCCGATGCGAGCCTTTATGCTCTGAAAGTGTTCGGTGCCGACGGTTCGACGAACGACTCGGTTGTCGTCGCGGCGATGGAGTATGCAGCCGATCCGAATGGTGATGGCGATACATCCGATCGGCTTGATGTTGTGAATCTATCGCTGGGGTCGGGATATGGCGATGGTCATATCCTTTACACCGAGGCGATTCAGAATCTTTCTCGGTCGGGAACCGTGGTTGTTTGTTCTGGAGGCAACAGTGGCGATACTCCGTATATCGTCGGATCTCCGGGCGTTGCCGACGATGCGATTTCAGTTGCGGCGTCTGTTGACGATATGGATCAGAATTGGAAGTTTCGTGCGGCGAAGTTCACAACTGTCGATGAGCCTGAAATATACACAGAGGCAATCGAAGGTGCGATCACAAAGCCATTGAGCGAGATTCAAAGTCTTGTTGGAGAACTCGTGTACGTCGGTCTTGCGGATCAGGACTTTACGCCCGAGACCGTGGTTGCTTTGAAGGGCCGCATTGCACTCATAGACCGCGGCGGCGTTTCGTTTGCAGACAAGATTCGTCGCAGTGAAGCAGCAGGGGCGATCGCCGTCGTTGTGGCCAACAGTCAGGAAGATGCGCCGTTTGTGATGGGCGGTGGTGATGGCGAAACGTTTGGAATTCCAGGAGTCATGGTCAGTAAGGTGCTTGGGATTAAGCTCAAGGCCGCTCTTGGCAAAGGGAGTGTTCTTGCTGATCTGACAACGTCAAAGAAGATTGAGAAGCCAGAACTGATCGACACGATCACGAGTTTCTCTTCGCGTGGTCCGCGGTCGATCGATGCGCTTTTGAAGCCAGAGATTGCGGCCCCTGGAGCAAAGATTATTTCCGCAAAAATGGGCGGCGGTGCTGCCGGGACCGAGATGTCCGGCACTTCGATGGCGGCGCCACATATGGCTGGCGTTATGGCACTTCTCAAACAGCAGAACCCAGGCTTAACATCCGCTGAGCTCAAGTCACTTGTGATGTCGACGGCGAAGAGTTTGAAGGATGCTGAGAAAAAGCCCTATAGCTTGAGTCGCCAAGGGGCGGGTCGAGTGCAGATTGAAAAAGCGCTTGCGCAGACGTTGGTCACAGAGCCTTCGGCGATATCGCTTGGCGTGATGGGAGTTGAAAGCAAGAAGTCGATGCAGCGCGATCTTGTTATTCGCAATAAAGCTTCGCACTCGGTCTCGATTCAATTCGAACTTCGCGAAGCGACGGCGGGTCTGAAGCTTGCTCCGCAGAAAAGTCTAGAGCTGCAGGCGAACTCTGAACAGCGAGTCTCGTTGCGCTTTGCGATCGAAGCTTTTGGAGAAGTCGGCGGACTTGTTGTTTTGACTGATTCCAGTGGCATTGAGCTTGTGCGAGTGCCGGTTCTCAGTGTGGTTCAGGCGGTTTCGCTCATCCAGGCTGAAGAGTTGGCAGTGCGATCGACGTCGAGTCTCGATAGCCAGGGTGCCGTTGTCGACCTGAAGTTGAAGAACAAGAGTCGACACGATGGTTTGGCGCTGCCGTTTAACTTTATTGCGCGCGATGGACGGAAGGCCAATCCGACGCTCGATCGGTTTCAGACGACGATTTGCGACCTAGCGGAGACCGGCTATCGTGTGATTGACAAGGTTGGAGTTCCGACGCTTCAAATTGCGGCCAAGCTTTTTGAGCCGATGACGACGTGGGACCTCTGTGAAATCTCAGTTTTGATTGATGCTGATGGCGATAAGCTCGCGGACCAGGAGCTGGTTGGAGCAAAGCAAGACCACTTAGAAGGACTCACGGCAAAGACATACGCCAGCATTTTGCTCGATGCGAATGAGGCTAAACGTCTTCGTAAAGAGTACGATGTTGCAGTGATGACTCCGCGAAAGCCGGAAGAGAAGGCTCCGGTTTTGGATTTCAAACCTGCGATTGTTGACCTACAGCCCATGCAGGCGTTTGAGCAGTCATCGATCGCGATTGTTGAAGTACCGCTGGCCTCCGTTCGACTTCGATCCAATTCGGGACTCTCCGTACGTATTGCAACCAGCGCACAGACAGGATCGGCGATTGAGCCGGACGACTTCTTTTCGACAGATCCAAAGAAGTGGGCGCTGTTGAATGTCAAAGATGCGGGCGCTGCTTTTGTCGACTTGCCGGAATCGATTGCGCTCAAAGCGGGTGAGTTGAAGACCGTGTCATTCGTAAAAGGGGGCGATCAGGGGCGTCTACTCATGCTTTATCCCCAAGGTCAGAGTGTGTTCGGAGGTTTGGGTTCTGATGGCCAGGCTGAGGTTTTGACGCCGGTGTATCGACCGTAATCGAATGGCTGAGCCATTTGACTTCGCGATTATTGGTAGCGGTTTTGGCGGTTCAGTCGCGGCAATGCGGCTAACGGAGGCTGGCTATCGCGTCGCAGTCCTCGAAGAGGGGCTCAGATTTCGAGACGAAGATTTTCCGAAGACCAATTGGAATTTACGGCGGTATCTCTGGGCACCGTGGCTTCGTTGCTTTGGTGTTCAAGCCATCACACCGCTCGGCGGCTTGTGGCTTCTGCATGGGAAAGGCGTTGGTGGGGGGAGTCTTGTCTACGCAAATACGTTGATGCAGCCTCGACCAGCGGCATTCTTAACTGGTGCATGGCCGCGATCAATTGACTGGGAAGTCGAACTTTCTCCGTACTTTGCGAAAGCAAAGAAGATGCTGGGTGTAACTGAAAATCCGACTTTCGGTGCGGCAGAACTCGAATTGCGAAAACTCGGTGAGGCGCTTGGCTGCGCCGATACGTTTCACGCAACCGACGTTGGTGTTTACTTTGGCGAGAGAGCGGGTGTTGATCCCTACTTTGGTGGAGAGGGGCCTCAGCGGGAGCCGTGCAATGCTTGCGGCGCTTGTATGGTGGGCTGTCGCGTGGGCGCAAAGAATACCCTAGTGAAGAACTACCTTTGGTTTGCGGAAAAAAATGGTGCTGTCATTCGCTCTGAATGCAAAGTCGATCGATTGCTGCCGAATGCAGCAGGACGAGGCTATCGAATTCGGGTGCAAAGGACGCGGTCGATTTTTGCGAAGCCCGAGTGGATTCAAGCCGACAAAGTGATTGTTGCAGCCGGCGTCACGGGTTCTCTGACTCTTCTATCGAGGATGAAGCAGCGTGGCGATTTACCTCATCTTTCGGACGCGCTCGGAGGGCAAGTGCGAACGAACGGTGAGAGTCTTGTTGGTGCGACACGCCGTGTTCGAGATGTTGATTATTCGAAAGGGATCGCGATCGGTGCGGCTCTTCATCCAGACAGCGTCACGAAAGTTGAAGCGGTAAAGTATCCCAGTGGAAGCAGTGCGATGCGCTTACTTGCGGTTCCGCTCACAGGGGCGGGTGGGCGACTCATGAGGCCGCTTCGACTGTTGTTTCAAGTTTTAAAAAATCCGTGCGATTTTTTAAGATTACTCATTTTCGGAGATTGGGCGCGGAGCAGTGTGATCTTGCTCGTGATGCGGAGTCTTGATGAAAAGATCGATCTTGCTTGGAGGCGTGGCGTTTTCGGATGGCGGTTGTCTCGAGCATCAGCGAATTCGCTTCCAAGTTATTTGCCTCTCGCGCAAGAAGCGGCAGTCGTGTTGGCGCACCAGATGGACGGAATTCCACAAAATGTAAGTCCTGAGGTTTTACTCGCAGCTCCGACGACGGCGCATATTCTTGGTGGATGTGTACTGGGTGATGACGAGAAGACCAGCGTTGTGAACGCTGATCATGAAGTTCATGGTCACCCGGGGCTATATGTTTGTGACGGCAGCGTGATTCCTTCCAATTTGGGTGTGAATCCCAGCTTGACGATCGCGGCATTGGCCGAGCGTTTTGCGAGTCGCTTAGTCGCCAAAGGCGTAAAAGTACCCATCGCGAGAGCCGACATAGATGCGTCCGCGCCAAACCGCCGGAGTTGATTCAACGCAGGCACTCGGCTTTGAATGACTCCAGAGCAAGTCGGGTTTTTCACGCTGAGTTAAGTTGAACATTTCAAAGCCGCCCTTTGCGCACCGACCGACAAGCAAGTGATCGTCGATGATGACGGGCGAAGACCATTCGTGGTGGCCAAGAGTTTTGCGAAAGACTTCTTTTCCAGTCATTTGATCAACGGCGAGAAGATCGCCAGTGTGAGTGGTGACAATAACTTGCCCACGTTTTGTGTCGAGAGCCGGTGTCGACCAAACGCCGCCCTTGCCGTCGCCGCCGCGCGGTGGAATCGGCACGCTCCATAGGATGGGGTTTCCCGTTTTATCGTAGGGATTGAGTTTGATCAGTTGCCCGACCTCTTTTACGCGTTCAGCTGATGCGCGCGCCGCGCGGCCGTTGTCGAGTTCGTATTGGACGGCGACATACAGATTGCCATCAGCATCCACAACGGGTGTCGCGTCGGTGTCGTCGCCAGTCCAAAAGGAAAAAACGATTTCCGCTTTCTTGTCTTTAACTTTGGTCCAATCAATGCCGACGACCATGCCTCCGGAGTTTGTCCAGTAGACGCGATTTTTATAAAGGACAGGAGAACTCTCGATTGAGATCATCGTGTTCTTCATCTGGGGATGAAGTTTGCGCATCATCTCTTCGGTCCATCCCGGCATCTGAACTTCAATCTCGGGTTTAATTTGAACAAAGCCTGCAAGGTCGCGAGTGCGGTTCAGTTTAACAATATAAAACCAGGCATTTTCACCGCCAACAAAGAGCCGATCTTCGTGAACGAACCCATTTGAGTCCCAGTCATCGTTCCAATAGCGCTTTGAGACTTTATAAGCGTCGAGGTTGAAAACCTCTCTCACGGGCTCGCGGTCAAGTGCGAGCACGCGATAGTGATTGTCGCGAGAGCCGAAGTACAAAAGCGGAAAGCCATCGGGATCGAGGCTTACGGAACCTTTGATGATGTCTCCAGTTGGATAGGGTGCACGGGTGGCTTTTCCAGTTTTGGCGTCGACAAAGTGAACTTGTTTGTCATAGGCGCCGAAGATGACTTCGGTGATTCCATCTGGGCGCTCCCAGACAACGGGCTGACCGGTCCAGCCAGTGCCGCACCATTGTTTACATTCCTTGGCGACGCAGGAGTTTCCGCACATGGGCTTATCCGGATAGCGCCAAAGGTTTTTGGGTGCTGACGTTGGTAGAGGGCCAGTTCCGTAGAAGGATCGGTTGGGGCTGCCGCGGAACATGGTGAGTCCGGTGTTGGCTTCGACTTGGTGTAGCGGCAGAGCGATGAGGCTGCATGCCAGGATGACCAGGCGTCTCGAATTGAGAACACTTTGCAGTCGCTTCATACTGTGAATGTAGGAATGATACACTTGAATCACTGGCGTATTCCTTATTTGTCTATAGGCACGAAAGTCGTGTGTCGGCTGGTTTGGGAGCAATCCCTGGACCAAACGACTTGTGTTTCGTCAAACTGAGCAAAGGCAATGGAGATTTATGAAATCGCTTATGAGAAAAAAATCGGTCAGCGCTGTGGTCACCGTGCTTGTTCTCGTGGGCTCTGCATTTCTATATCAGAACTGTGGCAACTCCTTTCAGTTGAAGGAAGACTTTGCGAAATCCCTGTCGGCAAGTTCCGCTGGTGCCCTTGAACTTGTTCAAAAGGAACAAGAGCCAATTGTGACGGGAGTTGAGATTGCGTTTGAGGTGAAAGGCGCTGGGGTGCAGACGGGGGCGGCTTATGCCTGGAGTATCAACGCGACGTCTTCCGGCTGCCATGGGCATCAGGAGGTGGCGGCTCCTTCGGTTTACTCTGTGCACTGTGAAAGTCCGGCGGAGGTCACTCTGTACGCGCAGGTCACGAATCCCAACGGCCAGTCAGCACAAATATCAAGAAAGATTTCTGTTGTCGCCTCAATGGCAACTCCCACGCCGGCTCCATCAGGGAACGCGTCGCAGGTGTTTACGATAAAAGCCGGAACTGGTAACTCGCCTTGGAACACCTCGGCTACCGCACTCGAGATGTATGTTGGGCAGACGCTTCGTTTCACCAATGCCGACAGTGTGAATCATCAACTGCATGTTGATCGTTACAATCCCAGTCCTGATTTGAATGGTCGTCCTTGCGCCCACTCGCCATCGCCCATCGCGCCGGGGGCAAGCTACGACTGTGTTTTAACAAAGGCTTATGATCCTTCTGTGCATCCGCCGATGTGGGATCACTTGGTTGGAACGAACGCACGGTTTTACATTCAGGTCTTGGATGGGCAGGCGCTTTATGCGACAAGCTGCGCGTCTTGTCACGGCGCTCTTGCGGCATCGACAAAGAAGAAACGCACAGCTTCGCAGATCACCAATTCACTGACGAGTGTCGATGATATGCGGTCATTGTCGTTAACGCCGGCTCAGGTACGGGCGATAGCCTATGCCCTGAGTCTTTAGTCGGCGTACTTGTTAGCGTCGTTCGTTTAGACGCTGCAGTCGAACTTGAATACTGAGTCCCTCTGCGGCGCGAATTCCAAACGGGTCGTCCTCTGAGAGGATCCGTTCACTGAGTCGCAGCGAGTAAGTTCCATCGAGAGTTTTGATGAGCTCAAGATCCGTCGTTTCTATCCCGTTGAGAATTGCTGTCACTGAATCGACGTCAGTGTCGGCCGGTAATATAATCGGTTCGAGTTGGATGTCGTCGCGGAGAAGGTTACAGCGGTAGCGAACCTGAATTCGAGAGCCGGCCGGAGGCGGTGTTTCAAATTCAAGGTCTCCGTCGTCAGAAACCATAAAGCCATCGTTTAGACGTTTTCCATCGATGCGCACGGAGAGTGTTTCTTTTCGTATTTTTTTGTCACTGAACTTCCAGCGTTTCTTATAGGACTCTCGTCCGTTGGGCAGATTGCTCTGGATAGCTTGGATGTTGACGGTGTAGATTTCGCCAGTCGCGAGTCGCACTTCGATTCGGCGTTGCGAAAGCGGAAGAGTTGGGTCGAGAGATGTTTTGTCGTCAATTGTATATTCGACAACATAGGTTGTTTGGATGCGATCGACGATGCGATTGAGGATTGTATCCAGGGTGATTTTTCCCGAAATCAGATCGCTAAAGTTGAACCATTCGCCGCCGCTCGCGGCGACTATGCCGGGAAGGCCAGAGAAAGGCTTGTCGTAGCCTGCAAGTGACGGGGTCGCGGCGAAGACTTTCATTTGACTGGATTCAATGGCCTGTGCGGCTTCGCTAAAGCGCGGAGCGACGATGCCAACAGCGCCTTGGTTGCCTGGAGTATAGAGGAAGCCGTCGTCGGTGATGAGGATTACGAAGCGCTGGGCGTCAGCTTTCCACGGAGCTGTTGAGGCATCGATCAGTGCGCGCATTGGATTCTCGTTGAGATCGCTCCCGCCGGGATCGTCAATTCCTGTATACGCGCGAAGCTTGGAGATCTCAGAGATGAGTTCTTTAACCTGGACGTCGGTCTTGGGATCGGACGGATCGTTGTCATAAAAGCGATCGCACTTTTTAACGGTGCTGTCGCCAAAAGTGATCAAACACATACGAGAGTGTGTGCCGTTGGCTCGGGACTTTTGTACGAAGTTGATGAGACGCGTCTTCGCCGATTCAATGGTTGAAGACATCGATCCCGTGATGTCTACCGCGAAGACAATGTCGACCGGCTGTACGATTTTCTTTGAGTTTGAATCCAGCTTGAACGGCGGCACAGCGGATCCATTTTCGGTGATAGTCAGGTCAGATGTTTTCAAGTTCGAGACGTGATTGCCATTGGAATCGAGAACTTGAAATGCAATAGAGGTCTTGTTTGAGTCGAGCCGAGGCTGGTCGATGTTCACTTCTGATACGCTCAGCTTGAAGAAGTTCGAGTAAGAGCCATTTTGTGACTCAAGTGGTAGGTTGTCGAAGGTGACCGGTGAGCATGCGACCATGCTGAGGCAGAGAAGTGCACTCATGGCGGCGAGTGCAGATTGACATCGTGTCATTGTGAATAGTGGGCTCATGACTTGTTACCTCCGGTGAGCTCTTTCGAACTCCTCAGAATAGATAAAGCAATTCCACTGCCAGACTTGAAAAATACAAAACAACAAGTCGGTTCCGCTAGTTGGACCAAAATTCTCAATAGGAGAATGAGCATTCTTTCGCGCGTTCGGTCGACAGGACTTTGAGCGAGTCGTCACAATGCTGGCCCTTTGCCGCGTAGGCGCGAGGAAAAGCTGGCCCTTGAGAGATCGAGCGGCGTCACCGAAGAGACAATCATGAAAAGATGGGTAGAAAAGCTCGTCGAGCAGCTCAATTTTGATTCGGACTCAGACGCAGGCACCGGGGCAAGCGACGCCAGCTCGGCCCGAAAGCGAAAGAAGCTCGATCAAGCTCTCAACGACGATCGTGCGACATTGCTGTTCTTTATCGATACCTACTCAAAGCACCTGTTTGAAATTGAAAATCACCCGATTCGGCGTGTGCGTGAATCGTTTGATGAGATTTCAAGAGAGCTTATCGACCCATCTTCAAAAGCTGATCCGGAAAAGCTGCTGTTTCGTTTGCGACATCTCTTTCTCACTTACCGCGTCGATGAATACACGTATGTGAGAAAAACCGTCGAGGATTTTAAAAGCATACTTTGGGACTTTGTCGAGCAACTTGGAGAAGACTCGCGTTTTGAACAGGTGGCCGATCGCGACCTGCATTCAAGCTTTAAGGAACTGAAAGAGGCTGTTGAAAGCGAGTCGATCGACGTATTGAGGTCAAAGTCACGTGAGTTTATTGATTCTTACGTTGAGTACACGTCAAAGCGCGATGAGCGACGAAAAAAGAAAATCTCATCGATCAAAAAGAATCTCGACACTGTGAAGCGCAAGCTTGTTGAAGCTGATCGAACGATGCGCACCGATCATATGACGGGTGCGTTCAATCGGAAAAGTTTCGATGAACACATTAAAAACCAGTGGAATCTGCGCGAAGTCTCTCAGAACGCGGTGAGTCTCTGCATTCTGGATATCGATCACTTTAAGAAAGTGAATGATACTTATGGTCATGACATCGGCGACTTTGTCATCAAGGAGTGCGTTCGGATTTTACATGAATCCTACGGCCGTGGAACGGACTTTGTCGCTCGTATCGGTGGAGAGGAATTTGCTGTCGTCCTGCAGGACCATAACTCTGACCACGCGGTCAAACGCGCCGAAGAGGCATTTGCTCGTGTGCGCAAAGAGGTTTTTGTACATCAGGATAAAGAGCTTCGGTTTACGGTTTCAATGGGTATTGCGCAGCTTGAGCCGGGACAGACGGTTGACCAATGGGTAAAGAGTGCCGACCAGGCGCTCTATGAGTCTAAGCAAGGTGGTCGTAATCGGTGGACTGTGGCTCCTGCCGCAACTTCTCTTAAAAAAGTATCTTAGTCGAGAGCGAATGACTGGTGGTATTTCTGGTGGAGTTCGGGCTTCTGCTCGGACTTCTCAAGCCAGTAGGGGCCAACAGCCAAAGCATCGAGATTTGTTCCCATGAAGCATCGAAACGCATCAGTTGGGCTCTCCACGATGGGCTCTCCGCGGACATTGAAACTGGTATTGGCCAAGCATGGTACGCCGGTTAGTTTCTCGAACTCCGTTAGCAGGGCGTGAAGCAATGGGTTTGTTTCTTTGTGAGCTGTTTGAATGCGTGCTGAATTATCGACATGTGTGACAGCTGGAATTGTCGATCGTTGAGCTTTTAGTTTCTCAAAAAGCAAGCCGTTGAAGTGCTGTGCTGATCTCAGCTGTGAGTGGTGAACGGAGTCGACGAGAAGCATATAGGGACTCTCCGTTTTGAGTTCAAACCACTGGTCTACTTTTTCGAAGAGTACGACTGGAGCGAAAGGTCGAAAGCTTTCTCTAAACTTGATTTTCAAATT
>JAEUWE010000463.1 GCA_016791465.1 Pseudobdellovibrionaceae bacterium | reverse complement strand
GTTCATCCGCGTCCTGATGGTCGACACATTCGATTTTCCGATGTGCGTGCGCTAAAGCCACAGGTTCGGGGCGAGTTTAATATCGAGGGATATCCTGAGCCCGCGTGGCTAGAGCTCGTCAAGGAGGTGTCTCCTCATCAGGCGACTCTAGTGCCAGATCCTCCTGACGCGCTGACTTCAAACGCCGGATTTCGGGTGAGAGAATCGCTTGATCTATTGCGTGAGTCTGTTCGTTTTTTAAGCGGAATTCGGGTTTCCGTCTTTATCGATCCGACTGACTTTTCCCCTGAGGATGCGGGACTTTTGGCCTCGATTGGAGTTGGTCGCATCGAGCTCTATACAGAACGCTATGCTGAAACTTTTGGCGGTCCGGAGGCGGGCGCTGTTTTACTGGGGTACCAGCAGGCGGCAAAGTGGGCGCGGGCTGTCGGGCTTGGCGTGAACGCCGGTCATGACCTGAATCTTTTGAATCTCAGGGCGTTTCAACGGGCGATCCCTGAGCTCGATGAAGTCTCAATTGGCCATGCGCTCATCTGCGACGCTTTGGAGTTCGGGATGGAGGAAACGGTGCGCCGCTATCTCAATTCACTTTCATCTTGAGAAAGCCAGTGGTCGGACTCATGGGCTTCGAGTAGGCTCGGGCTGCATATGAACGATTCCAAAGATACAGCAAACCAGCTGCTCAACTTGGGCGATTTTCTGCTTGGAAATCCCGGTGGGCCGCAATCGCCATCGACGACGATGACGATTGTTGCGGTGCAAGCCATAGAGGACGGCGAGATTCCGCCTCCGGTCGGGCGGCCCGATAGTTTGGCGGGTCGGCTTGGCGACTTTGGGTTTCGTAGCGGTGAAAAAATAGAGTGGCTTGGTCGTGCGCCGTTTGGTGAGCCGTACTTTTTCATCGTTCGCGGTGCAACGGTCGCATTGAGGCTCGAAGAGGCAAAGCGCCTGAAAGTGACGATTGATTCGATATGAAGCTTCTTCTCGTCGGCTCTCCCAATTCTGGAAAAACCACGCTTTTTAATCGCCTGACTGGAATTGGCGCGAAGACGGTGAACTATCCGGGCTCGACCGTCGATCTTCTGGTTGGTCGCTGGCGCGAGCACACGGTGATCGATTCCCCAGGGATTTATTCTCTCGAGCCGCGTTCGCTTGACGAGGAAGTGACTTTAAATGCGATCACCTCAGAGAAGCCAGACGTGATTTTGCTTGTGGTCGATGCGACACAGCTTGAGCGGCAGTTGGTGCTGGCGCTGCAGCTGATTCGGTCAGGGCATCCGGTTGCGATCCTGGTGTCGATGCTTGATCTTTTAAAGGGCGAAGGATTTCAGCTTTCTCTCGATCGGCTGCGCCTCGAGCTCGGTGCTCCGTGCTTGGCGGTCTCAACTGGTGTCGACGTTGAGTCGGGCGCGATTGATGTGGTCGAGTTTGAGAAGGTTCTTCAGCGGACGGCCGAGAAGACGGCTCCGCGAGCCGAGGTCGGCAGCGGATCGTCGACGACTCTCATCGATGAATGGGGGCGAGCGGCAGAGATCAAAAAAAACGTGCTGCAACCGCTTGCTGAGAGTCGATTGCAGAAAGGAAGTACTGTTCTGTCAGCGCGCAATCGCACGCGAGCGATTGACCGCGTGGTGCTTCATCCGTTTTTGGGGCCAGTCTTGTTTTTACTCACGATGGGTGGCCTTTTTGCATCGATCTATTGGGTTGCAAGTCCGCTGATGGAGTTTGTCGATAGCGGTTTTGGTGCATTGAATGGCTGGGTCCTTTCGTTTGCTCCGGAGAGTCTCTTTGTGCGCTTCCTGTCTGAGGGCGTTTTGGCTGGGGCCGGGGCGGTGTTTGTTTTTGTTCCTCAGATCTTCATCTTGTTTATGGGCGTGATCGCGCTCGAGGACTCAGGCTACCTTGCGCGAGCGGCTTCGATTGTCGATCGTCCGCTGCGGTTGCTGGGTCTTGGGGGACGTTCATTTGTCCCGCTGCTGTCTGGCTTTGCTTGTGCGGTTCCGGCGATGCTGGCCAGTCGAACGATCAACTCGCGTCGTGAGCGATTTCTCACGCTGTTTATCTTGCCGCTGATGAGCTGCTCGGCACGCCTTCCTGTTTACGCTCTTTTGATTGGCTTTTTGTTTCCGACGTCGTCGGGACTCGCAGGGTTGACGCTTGCGCTTCTTTATTTTGGCAGCATCGTTGCTGGTGCTGTGGCGGCGCTTTTGGCAGGACGCTTGGGGCTTTTTAAAGGAGAGCGGGCGTTCCTCCTCTTGGAACTTCCTGTCTACCGAGTGCCGAAGCTGCAGGTGGTTTTCAAACAGGCGCTTCTTCGCACGCAGTCCTATGTGCGCCGAGCGGGGCTTGTGATTTTAGGACTTTCAGTTGTGATCTGGGTGGGAACGACTTTCCCAGATTATCAAAATCCTGACCAAGGAGAACGTCTTGAGCGGAGCTATCTTGGTCGGACGGGAACGCTGCTGTCGCCGATTTTCGAGCCGATGGGAGGAGACTGGCGGACCGGAGTGGGGCTCCTTTCTGCGTTTGCGGCTCGCGAGGTCTTTGTATCAACAATGGCCGTTCTTTTTCATGTGACCGATGCTGAAGAAGAGGGCATGCGAGCAGGCCTGCTTGAGCAAATGCGAGTGGCAAAGACAGATTCTGGCCAAACGCTCTTTACGGTTTCAAGTGTGGTTGGGCTCTTGATCTTTTTTGTTGTGGCGCTTCAATGTCTTTCCACATTCTCGGTTGCGGGCAAAGAGTCCGGAAGCTGGCGATTTGCTTGGATGCAGCTCATTTCATTTAATATTATTGCCTATATTTTAGCCGTCGCCGCCGTTCAGGGGTTGCGTTATCTTGGCTTTTCCTAAGTCGCCGCCCTGACACAATCCTGACATCGTTAAAACATATCAGGCGGTATCTTGGCCGCAATGTCTCGTCGTGTATGGTCTCGCCTGTTTTTTCGGAACCGAGTGGAAAACTCAGGCGATCAAGTCTTTGTGATATCGCTGAAGGTCGTGGCTTGGGCCACCGTCTCGCTCTTTGCGGGGATGCTTGTCTATTTGGTGTATCTTGCTCGCGGGGCGATTGAGGCGCTGGGATTTGGTTTTTTGACGACCAATGACTGGAATCCGCCGATGGAGGTTTTTGGGGCGGCGCCGTTTTTGGTTGGCACTTTGGCCTCTAGTTTTATCGCGATTCTTATTGCCGCACCGGTGTCGATTGGGACAGCCCTCTTTTTAAAAGAAGTGGCGCCAAAGCGCGTGGCACGAGTGGTGGGATTTTTGGTCGAGCTCCTCGCAGCCATTCCCAGCGTTGTCTACGGTCTTTGGGGTGTTCTTGTTCTTGCGCCGGTCATGCGTGATCACGTTCAGCCGTTTCTTGCCAATTGGTTTGGGCCAGGGACTTATTTTGCTCAGGCTTTAGGGCATGTTCTGACCGGGCTTTGTTACCCGTTTCTATTGATCGCCGATGTGCTGGGTCTGACGGAAGTGACGCTCGGAACGCTTTCAGAAAAGATGATGGCACTGGCCCAGGGGCTTTTTGACGGTCCTCCGCTTGGGCTGGGACTTCTGTCGGCTGGCGTTGTGCTTTCGATTATGATCACGCCGACGGTGACGGCGATGTCGCGTGAGGTGCTTGCGATTGTTCCCGATAGTGTTCGCGAAGGCGCCTTGGGTTTAGGGGCAACGCGATGGGAGATGATTCGCATCGCACTTTTGCGTTCAAGCCGTGCGGGTCTTGTCGGTGCCGTTATACTTGGTCTTGGTCGTGCGATCGGTGAGACGATGGCGGTTACGATGGTGATTGGGAACAGAAATGAAATTCCAAAGTCACTTTTTGAGCCAGCGCAAACGATGGCATCAGTCATCGCCAATGAGTACAACGAGGCCGATGGTCTGCATCTTTCGAGCCTCGCCGCCGTTGGACTTTCACTCTTTCTGGTTTCGCTTCTTGTGAACTTGGCGGCGCGAGGGTTTATTCGTTGGATTGAGCGAGGGACGCGCGCATGAAGGAGCTTTCACTTCGCGATGGTC
>JAEUWE010000392.1 GCA_016791465.1 Pseudobdellovibrionaceae bacterium | reverse complement strand
GGGATGTTTCAAGTTTCTCCGGAAATTCGGTCTCGACTGAAGTTTCAATCGCACAACCTCTTTCATGCGTGGCCGGGAACAGATCGCTTTGATTTGATTCTCGTCCGAAATGTCTTGATCTATTTTAAGGGACCGGACCAAGAGAAGGTTGTTGCCAATGCCGTGTCCACACTCACAAAAGAAGGTGCTTTGATTATCGGCGAGTCGGAATCACTCACGCACATCAAAACCGATCTAAAAGCCGAGGAGCCGCTGATCTACCGATTTGCAGATCAATTGGCCTCAATAGGGAAGGCGAGTTAGTTTGAGAAAAGTGATTGATGTTCACATCGGTGAAGTGAAAGTCGCAAAAAATGGCGAGGTATTGAAAGCCATTTTGGGTTCTTGTGTTGGCATCGGTGTTATTTGGAAAGCAAACAAGACGTGTGGTCTTGCTCACTGCTTGCTTCCCGAAAGCCCAACTCGGAGCTATGAGATCGGCGCGCGCTTTGTTGATCAGGCGGTGCGCTCTTTGGTTGCGATGATGAAGATTCAGCCGTCTGATTCGGCCGAGATATCAGTGGTCATCGTTGGCGGCGGGAATATGACGAACCCGAGCGCGTCCGCGAATGCAACGCTTGTAGGGGCGGCAAATTTCAAAAATGCCATGCGCGAGATACAGAAACTAAGCCTCCATGTCCTTCACTCAGAGGGCGGAGGTGATGTCGGTAGAAAAGTATGGATCGACGCACGGGAATTTACATACCAGGTTGAAGAAATCCCGCGAATTGTCGGCGTTGGTTAGGGGACGAAAATATGGCCCAGGTGCAGAGCATTGAGAATCAGATCTTCGGCTCCTTTTTTCTGGCGAACAGCGAGTTTGCTGTGTCGGTCTCTTACGTTCAAGAGGTCGTCAATGCACCGGATGTGCTGACGGTCGTGCCGCTTGCGCCTTCTTATTTGAAGGGTCTATTCAACCTGCGTGGAACGATTATACCTGTCTTAGATTTGCGCCAGCTGTTGGGACTCGATAGTGGTGACATTGGCGCTCCGCAGAAAGTGGCGATTATCGAGTTAGAGGGAGTATGTGTCGGTCTGCTCTTTGATAAGACCGGAGAAGTTTTCAAGGATAGTGGTGATGAGCGCAGCGACTTTATTTCGGATGCTGCGGACGGAGTGGTCGGCGGAGTATTTAAAAAAAATGCCGGCAAGAGAATCATTCAAATTCTCAATGTCAACAAGCTCTTTAAACTGCAAAGCGTACCAAAGGACGCAGGCGGAACTCGGATGGGCCGTGAGGCTCGAATGCACCGTCGAGGAGCACGCAAGCAATGTATTTCATTTGTCGTCGGTCCCGCGCGCTGCGCGCTTTCAATCTCCGCGATTCAGGAGATTTTGAAGATTGAAAAACTCAGCGAGCCAGCACTTGCAGTGGGCCATTGTATCGGCACCATTGATCTTCGTGGAGCAACGGTCCCGATTGTCGATTTTGCTTCCTTGTTGAACTATAGGCCAATGGATCGAACGGAGGCCGCGACCTCAGGTGATCGTCGTATCGTGGTGATGCGACTCGAAAATGAGCTCTTCGGACTGATGGTGGACTCGGTCGATAGCATTATATCTTATTTTGACGACGAGTTGCTGCAGTTTCCGGTCATAGAGCAGCAGCGCGGTTCGATGTTCTCCGGATGCATTACAAATCGAGGTGAAGGCGATATTCTTCTGCTCGATCATCTGAAAATTCTGAGCAGTTCTGAAGTTTCTGAGATTACCCGAGGCCATAGTCGGCTTTATCAGAGTCGAAACTCCAAGACCCAAACAGCGTCGGCTGGTTCGGGAGGTGGTTCGCGCGGTACTTATATTACATTCAAGATTGACGGCACTTATGCTGTTTCAATCAGCGAAGTGAAAGAGATTATTGAGTATCCTCGTGAGCTTTTGCAGCCGCCCGGCCTGCGACCTCATGTTCGCGGCGTTCTTAATTTGCGCGGAGAACTCGTAACGATTATTGATGCACATTTACTCTACTCCAACAACGAATCGAATCTTCCGAGAGAGCGGCAGAAGGTCTTGGTCTTTAAGAGAGGCGATGTGCATTTTGGTCTCGTTGTTGATTCGGTCGAGTCAATCATATCGTTTTCATCAAATGACAAGATCAAGCTGCCGCCGATCCTTTATAAGAAAGACGATGGAGGAATTTCGGCCGATATTTCTGAAGCTGTCGAGGTCACCTCGCACACAGGTGCAAAAGCGAATCTTCTGATTCTCTCTCCGGACGCAATTGTGGCCCGCGCGGCCTAGCCGATTCGATAGTCAATTTATCGTCCTCTTATCGTCCTCGGTTATGAGGTCGGCCGGCGTCGTCGCGCCTGGCCCGCCTTTTGAGTATTGCCTCCTCGTCGTCGCTTAATGACTAAAAAGGACCAATTGGAGGTTCGTGTGAAGGCTGTTTTTACAATTCTCCCAGTAATTCTTATCAGTGTTAACGTATTTGCCGCGGGATCAAAAAACCAACTCAGCA
>JAEUWE010000296.1 GCA_016791465.1 Pseudobdellovibrionaceae bacterium | reverse complement strand
TGCTGGTTCCTGCAGAACCGCCATTGCCACAGATAAAGATCGTTGAACCACGCGTGTACGCATCAACCATCGCTTGCATCGCCGTTTGAAACTCAGGTTTTGCATACTCTTGAAACAAAGGAAGCGTCTCGGCAAGATACGAACTCGTAAAAGTCTGCACGGCCTGCCCAACTTGTTTTCCGACCTGATTGACCTCACTCATCATCACCCTCGCTTATCCGACAAACACAATACGACTGCCGAATGGATCAAATTTCATCTTCACAGGCTTAAGCTCTGAGAGCTCAGCACAAACTCCTGCCTGCTTATCCGGCGGGCACAGTACCATGAGGAAGCCGCCGCCGCCAGCGCCTAAGATTTTACCACCGTAAGCGCCGGCCGCCATCGCCCGGTCGTACCAGTCATCAATCTGACCCGCTGAAATTCCACTGGCGAGAGTCTTCTTGAGGTTCCAACCCTCATGGAGAAGTTCGCCACTGCGCCGAATGGAGTCCCCGGCCTCAAGCGACTGTTTCATCCGAAACGCTAGATCGCGCATTGTCCGCAGCGTCTCGCGCTTCTTATCGGTATTCGACTTCTGCTCAGCAAGGACTCCCGATGCAGAACGCGTAACGCCCGTGTACAGGACCAGCATATGCGCCTCGAGCGCTTGTTTTGTATCGTGCGAGCAAATCACGGGTTCAGCCGATACCTCGCCACTCGGAAGAAACCGAATGTAGCGTAAACCACCATAAGCCGCCGCATACTGATCCTGCTTTCCAATCGGCTCACGCAAATCCTCAATCTCAATCCGACTGGCTTCACGCGCCAGGTCCTCGGCACTCTGAAATAGACCAAGATGTCCCTTCAGTGCATGAAGCAAACTCACCGTAAAACTCGATGAGCTACCAAGTCCGGTTCCCGACGGAATATCGGCCATTGATAAAATCTCAAGCCCTCGGCCACCTGTCTTTTCACGGGCCCGGGCCTCATACGTCTTTAAAACCGTACGAATGATCTTGTGCTCGATTTCATCTACAGATTTGCATATCTCTGTCTTTGAATACGAAAGGCGAAAACTCTCATCAAATCGATCGTTCACCGTGATATGCATGTACTTATCGATCGCCGTCGAAAGCACTGCCCCTTCTTCCTCTTGCCAGAATGAAGGCAGGTCTGTTCCGCCGCCAAGAAAGCTCACTCGAAAAGGGGTTCTTGAAATAATCACGGCACTCCCTCTGGGCTCTGCCCGCTAAACCTTCCCGCAGCGCGTTCATTGCGCACGAAACATTCGAACTCATTTAAGCGCTCAGGCGTTCCAATGTCGTAGAATCGCTGTTCGACGGCAAATGCCCCATAGGCTCGTTTGTCGATGAGTGGATGCAAGATCTCTTCAAGCTGAAACTTCTCGCGAACCGCAAACAACGGATCAAGAAACAGACTCTTCTTCACCACGTGAATTCCAGAATCAACGCACTCAAATCCTTTGGCGATCCCCGCCTCTTTCTCATAGGCAATCACGGTTTGATTTTTTACTTTAAGATTGTTTGGAACTGGCGTCGCAGGTCGATTTGAATAGGTCGTGACGACCGCATCAAAACGTCCCTCATCAAAAAATCCAGCGAGATCATCAAGCGGAGCCTGCAAGAAACTATCGCCATTCACGAGCATAAACTCGTCCTCAAGAAGATCGAGTGCATTTCGAACAGCACCACCGGTTCCCATCGGCACCTTCTCAAAGGAATACTCAATCGAAACGCCAAACTTTGATCCGTCACCAAAGTGCTCTTTCACTTGCTCGCCAAGATACGCAACCAGCAGAACAATGTCGGTGTAGCCCTGAGCTTTGAGGTCGAGAATCTGCCAATGCAAAAAGGGCTCTCCACAGACAGGCACCATCGGCTTTGGACACTTTTCAGTCAGCGGACGAAGTCTCGTGCCCAGACCGCCAGCCAGTATCGCGACCTGCTTCCTCACGCGTCCTCTCCCCAAATCTGCCGTGCAATATCTCGCACCGCTTGCTCAACGGCTGCATCACTCGTGAGCCGTGCCTTCCAGCCCGTCGTCGCAAAGCGTGCGCCATCAAGCCACGTGAAGGCCACATCGCCAACCCAACCGCGATCTTCTGACCCGAATACGAGTGCTGGCCTCGTCCCCATTCGGCGAGTCACTTCGTCGACAACGGCCGCAGCAATCGACGAAACGCGCGTCACCCCTTCGCTGGCCAGGTTATAGCACTCAAAGAATCCCGGTGGTTTCTTCTCGGTATCAAAGTGAAGCTTGCGAGCGTAAAGCATACCGTCAATACAGTCTGAGACATGCAGATAGGACTTTCGCTGAGTACCATTGCCCAGCACCCGAAGCTCGTTCGAATTGGCTTTCAGGCGCTTCAGAAAATCATGAATCGCACCATGGGTTGCGCGCGGTCCAACAATATTGGCAAAACGAAAGACGATCGCACGCAGACCACAGTTGTGAGTAAACGCCGAAACCAATCCCTCGCATGCAAGCTTGCTTGCCCCATAGAAAGAAATCGGAAACAACGGCCCATAGGACTCCGGCGTCGGCTTAACCGAAGCTTCGCCATAAATGGCAGATGTCGAAGCGAACAAGACATCGCGAACACCGGTTCTCCGCATCGCCTCAAGCGTATTGTAGGTCGCGATCGTACCATTCTTAAGATCAACATCGGAGCGCTCCGCTCCCTGCGAGATGTCGCTGTTGGCAGCAAGGTGAATCACAAGATCAGCTCCCTTCATCTCCGCCACCACTCGATCAAGATCAAGAAGGTCCGCCTCGACAAAACGGAATCGGGGATTCCGCAAGGCCGCCACTAAAAACTCACGTTTTCCTAAGACCAGATTGTCATAGGACACAACAGAGTGCCCCTCAGCCAAGAGACGCTCCGCCATTTGACTGCCGATGAACCCCGCCCCACCCGTGATAAAAATCGAAGCCATTATATTTTCCCCGTCAAGCCAAACCGAAGACGATTGAGCACTGTCGGTTTATAGAGAAATGTGACGCTGCTTTTTGCAAAGTTGTATTGCGGATCATGATCGAGTTCACCATCGGTGATGATCTTCTGCATGAGGCTCAAGTAGTCGTCGGCCATTCGCTCATCGCTAAAAAAAGATTCGACTGCCGCACGGCAGGCCTCAGGTTTCACTTCACCGACCTGATGCGCGGCCGAAAGCAAGGCTTCGTAATCAGCGCAAATCACGCCTGTCCCAGGGCGAACCAGCTCTGGCATACAGCCATTCGGTGTCGAAATGACCGGGGTGCCACAAGCCAATGCCTCAAGAGGTGCTGCTGCGCATGGCTCGTCCCAATTGGTCGGATAAATCAAGGCCTTCGCGCCAGCAAGTAAACGCAGTTTCTCGGGCTCATCAACAAGTCCGTTGTAGTGTATTCCGCCGCGCGAAACACCACTGCCGCCCATGATCTCAAGACGAACGCCAAGATCGTTCGCCCATGCGATAGCCGTCTGCACGTTCTTCACTCTCCATGTCGTCCGCGCCAAGAAGACAAAATAGTCCTGCTTTTGGGGCGTGAACGGATAGCGCGTCGGATCGACGCCATTGTAGATAAAATACTTCCCAGAGTGATTCCGCGCATGACTCTGGCTTAAGAAATTGGTGTTTCTCCAATACTTCTCATCGGCATGACCATTTCCGTGAATTGTGACCAGAAATGGAACTGGAGGACGAAACGACTCTTCAACACGGAAAGGCTGATGCAAATGCAAAAAATCGAGTTGATCCGCGCCACACGGAAGCCACGCAGCCATTGGGCGTTCCTGATAGTCTCGAGGGAGCTCGAAGATCGAAAGCTCGCCCGTCTCCTCCCCTTTGATCTTCGCGGCGTCGCCGGATCGGCAAAACACGGTGACCCGATGCCCGCGCCGCAAATAGGCCCGCGAGAGGGCGACCATAATGCGCTCGATGCCGCCATAGTTTTTGGGGGGTAAAACAGAGTCATGAAAGAGACCGATGTGCATGGCAACACCCTGCCTTTTCAGGGCAATTTTGGCAAATACCACCCAAATTTTGCAACGTGTTAATGTCGCCGCAAACCCGCTTGGCTAAAGGCCTCCACCCCGCCATAACCTGAATCCATGAGACTCCTCTTCAACGCCATCTTGACCGCCGTGCTCATCGCCTTTGCTGGCACAATAAGCAGCGGATGCAGCGGCATTGGACGAGTCAATCGACCGACGGTCACGGGCGACCCATGCGCTCAGGCCGATTGGTTCGAAATCGGCCGCCTGGACGGCCTTCAGGGAGTTCATGAGGAGACCAGCGCCTATGTCGGACGCTGTCGACGCTACCTCAATGAAGAGCTCTATCTCGCGGGCTGGAATCGCGGCCTCGTTGATTTTTGCACCCCCGAGCGGGCATTCGACGCTGGACGCTCTGGGCTCGACTACACAAATGGCCTTTGCCCTTCTCAGGCAGAGCCTGCGTTCCTTCGAGCCTTTGCAAAGGGGCGCGAGCTTCTTAAACTTGAACGCGAGAATGCAGACCTCGAATCGCAAATCGATCGACTGCGCCGACTTCTCGACAATCCGGATACCACCGGCATGAATGTGGTGCCGCAAGTGTCTCACGACCTGCAAAAGCTGCGCGACCGTCGCGCAAAAAATGAAGCGCTCGTTCGCAGTATCGAAAGCGCGCGCCGCCTCTAAGCGACTCGAATGAGGATTGCAGCGAAATTACATAGCGAATGTTAAGATGCTTAACTATGTATTAAGCTGTTGATATTATTCTTCTAGTCTTCGCTGTTTAATTTAATTATTATCAACAACTGGCCGGCGCCAACACAACCACCGCTCCCTCTACCCTCTCACCGCGGAAAGGAGGTTCGAGATGCCGCAGTCGCTCAATATCCTCTTGATTGAGGACAACGACGATCATGCCCAAATGATCGCACGCCACCTTGGTCGAACGGACGAAGTCAAACCGCGCCTTACACGCAGTCAACGCCTCTCCGAAGGCCTCACTCATCTTACACAAAATGCGGTCGACGTTCTGCTCCTGGACCTCGGCCTCCCCGATAGCACAATGGACAGTACCCTGCCTGTCGCACTTCGAGAATCTCCTGACACCCCGATCATTGTTCTCTCCTCAATCGAGGATCGCGAACTTGCCGTTCGAATGGTCCACCAAGGCGCGCAAGACTACCTCTGCAAATCCGAAATCAACACCGATCAGCTCATTCGCTCGATCCGCTATGCAATTGAGCGCAAAGAGATACAGGTTAAGCTTGAGCTCCAATCCAAACGTTCAAATGCCGTCGCCGAGATCACAAGGATGGCGATTTCCGAACGCGACTTTGGAACGATCGCCTCAAAGTACATCGCGCTCGTTACTCAAGTTCTCAACCTCAACGCCGGCCAGATTCTTCTACTCCGGAGACAACACTTTCTCCCCTGGACCGGTGCGGCCGCACCCGTCCCCGACAACGGTCCGCCGGCGGCCGTTCTGGGGGATGACTCAATCCCCAGCCAGGTCGTGCAAGAGCACCAGCGTTCAAAAGAAAGTCGACATTCACAGTCACGAGTCTTCCAGTTGCAGGATGTGCCAATTGAGAAATGGCCACGTTCCTCGCCACTATTAGGACGGTCAGAAACCGGAATCGCGACGGTCATCTTTACAGAACACGAGCCCAATCCCTATGGAGTCTCGTTCTTCTGCTCAAAGAGCCCGCGTACATTTTCAGCCGAAGAGATCGAATTTATCGAGGTTGTCACCAATACAATTGCAACCGCGATCTCGCAAAATCGACTCGAGGCAGACCTGATTGAGAAGCTCAAAGAACTCGACAACGCTCATCGACGAAAGGACGAGTTCCTCGCCACGCTTTCTCACGAGCTG
>JAEUWE010000369.1 GCA_016791465.1 Pseudobdellovibrionaceae bacterium | reverse complement strand
GCGCGAGCAAGTTCAAGCTTGCAAAAAAAGACGGTCGCCATTCTCTATCGTCCATCGACAAAGCTTGCGATCGATAAGGCGCACGAACTCGCCGAATGGCTCGAGGAACAAGGCTCGACGGTGTACTCGGCGCCAGGACAGAATCTCGGCCGCAACATTAAATCCGTTCAGACAAAAGATCTCGAGCATCTCGATTTGGTTGTCGTCCTTGGAGGCGACGGAACATATCTTGGCGCCGTGCGCATGCTTGGCGATCACTCAGTCCCTGTTCTTGGCGTCAACATGGGATCGCTTGGTTTCTTAACCGGAACTCGTCTTGAGGACCTCTTCAATACCGTGATCGCCGCCATTTCTGGCAAAATGGAATTCCGGGCTCGATCGATGCTCTCGGTGGTGGTGCGCCGCAAGGGACGCGTCCGCTACCAAGGCCTTGCGCTGAACGACTGTGTGATCGAGCGCGGTTCCATCACCCACTTGATCAACATGGAAATCCATAGCGAAAAACACATGGTCGGCGTCGTCAAAGCCGATGCACTGATCATCGCAACGCCAACTGGATCAACCGCCTACAACCTCGCAGCCGGTGGCCCCATTCTCCACCCAGAGGCTCGAGCAATCGTTGTGACCCCCGTGTGTCCACACGCTCTGACGACAAGACCGGTGATTTTTCCGGACGATCAAAAACTCGTCTTTAAGATGATTCAGACAGATAAAAAAGCAATCCTCACTGTCGATGGCGCTCGCGTTGGTGATCTTACGCTCGATGACGAAGTCACGATCGTCCGCAACCCCGTCGACCACATCACGATTCGCAAACACTCGCATAACTTCTTTCAACTGCTTCGCGAGAAGCTCAAGTTCGGGGAGAGAAACTAATGCTTCAGGAACTCCGCGTTTCAAACTTTGCCATTATCGATAACCTGCAAATTGCATTTCGCGGCGGCCTGAATGTTCTCAGCGGAGAAACGGGGGCGGGAAAATCGATTTTGCTGAAAAGCCTCGGTCTCCTCATGGGAGAAAAAGCCGATGCGAGCAGCATCCGCACAGGGGCTGAGAGCGCCGTGATCGAAGGATCATTTGATATTTCTCATCGGCCCGACATCACTGAAAAGCTACAGACGATGGGGATCGATTGCGATGATGCGACAATGGTCGTTCGCCGTGTGGTCTCATCTGGAGTAAGCGCAAAGGCACGGGTGTACATCAATGGCGCACTCTCAACACTGAGCGCGCTCCGCGATGTGGTCAGCCCCTTGGTTGAGGTCACCGGTCACACCGTTCCCTTGATTGAAATGACGGGCCAACACGACAATCGAAATCTTTTGGCTAAGTCCTATCACCTTGAACTCCTCGATCAGTACGCAGGAACAGCCCAACAGCGCGGCGAATTTGAGGCTCTCTTTCATCGACGCCAAGAGATCATCACGGCACTCGACACGCTTCGCTCCAATGACCGCGAACGGGCACAGAAGCTCGACTTTTTGGTTTTCAGCCGCGATGAAATCCGCGCCCTGGATCTTGCTCCGGGCGATGAGGTCGCGATCGAGTCCGAGGCCAAGCGTATCAAATACGCCGCAAGACTCATGGAGTTTTCAGCCCAGGTTGATGCCACTCTTGAGGGAGACGAAGACTCTGTCGTTTCTCGCATCACGCGACTTGTAAGCCGAGGCCACGAGCTTCGCACCATGGAC
>JAEUWE010000349.1 GCA_016791465.1 Pseudobdellovibrionaceae bacterium | reverse complement strand
AGATGAACGGTTTTGTATTTTGCTCTGGTCAGATTCCGCTCGATCCAGTTTCTGGCCAGGTAAAGGGTGAGACTGTTTCTGAACAAGCCGAGCAGGTGATGGCCAATGTGAAAGCGGTTTTGACGGCCAGCGATCTTGCGTTGAAGAACGTTGTGAAGACGACAATCTTTTTGACGGATATGGCCGACTTTCAAGCTGTGAACGAAGTTTACAGTAAGCACATGGGTGATACAAAACCTGCGCGTTCGACTGTTGCAGTTCAGGGCTTGCCCCGTGGTGTAAAAGTAGAGATTGAAGTGCTGGCCGCTCGCTTTTAAGCTTGAGCGATGAAACCACGCCGACGTCGAATTGCCCTCATGCTCGTTGCTGGGGGCATTTTTTTTTCCATTCTCCTATGGCGATTCGTGTTGGAAGTTGATGCCATCAGAAAGACGCCGATCCACAGTTGGACGACGGATCAGTCGGCAGATTGCGCTGTGGTGCTCACCGGTGGTGCTGGGCGCGTTCGCGAGGGCGTTGACTTGCTTGCCCGCAAGGCGATTCGAAAACTGATTGTTTCAGGTGTGAACCCTCAGGCGGACTGGCGCGAAATCTTCCCAAGTTGGCCTTACTATCAAGACACATCAGAGGACGATATTGTTCTTGAGCGGCGATCGCAAACAACGTTTGGCAACGCTCAGCAGACGTCGGTTTTGGTTGAAGCATTGGGGTGTCGAGACCTTTTGGTGGTGACTTCGCAGTACCACATGTATCGGGCGCTCAGGACTTTTGAAGCGGAGATGAAGGACCGGATTCTCATCCAAGGTCGAGCTGTGGCTCCGGCGGTGGGCGATGTGGCGTGGTGGGAGATTGCGGTCGAGGCGGCAAAGTCTTTGTTCTATGGTCTTTGGGCGTATTGATTGGCTCAGGACTCAATCGCGGGGAGGTAAACGGCCGAAGAGAACCCAATGGAGATTCTCTTAACTCAGGCTGATCGCGTCGGTTTTAGGCTTTTTGAGCTGTGGCGTTACATCAGAGGCACTGCACTGATGATCTATCTCGCTTTTCGATCGGCGTTTAATGATCGAAAGCTTGGGTTCCGACAAATTCTATCGGTTGTTTCGGCGCAGATCTATTTTACCGGTTGGCAGGGAATGCCGTTGGTTACGATTTTGGCGCTTGCCGCCGGCGGTATTGCCATTCTGCAGTCGTCCGCACAGCTTTCGCTTTTGGGCGGAACCTCGATGCTGGGGAACATCCTTGTCGTTATTATTGTTCGCGAGCTCGGTCCTCTGATTACGGCTCTTGTGGTGATTGCACGTTCGGGAACGGCTGTGGCGAGCGAGCTTGGCAATATGCGCGTGAATCGTGAGATTGAAGCGCTTGAGGTCATGGGGGTTCATCCGCTTTCCTATATTGTGTTCCCGCGCCTATTGGGCGGCGTGATCAGCGTTCTTTGCCTCTCCTTTTACTTCAATCTGATTTCATTGGTTGGTGGATTTGTCGTGAGTCGCGCGATTCATGATCTCCCGTTTTGGTTCTATGTTGATTCGCTGGCGACGGCGTTCTCGATGGACGACGTTGTTTTGTTTTTGTTGAAGAATACTTTCTCGGGTTTGATTATTTTTACGGTCGCGTGTCAGCAGGGATTGTCCGTTCAGTCGAGCTCTCACGAAGTGCCACAGGTCACAGCGCGTGCCGTTGTTCACGCGATTGTGGCAGTGACGAGCTTTAATCTCTTGGTCACTTTGCTGTTCTATCTCAATCAACTCGTGCGCTTGGGGATCTTATGAATCGCCTAGGGCAAAAGAGCATTCATTCGATTGCGATGCAGAACGTGGCATTTGGCTACGGAGAAGGTGCACTTGTTTTGAATGGAGTGACGACTGATATCCCGATGGGAAAAGTTCTGCATGTCACAGGACCAACGGGACATGGGCAGTCGACGTTCTTGAAAGTACTGGCGTGCCTGGTTGAGCCGACTTCCGGTGGAATCTTTGTCAACGGTGAGAACGTCACGGAGATGAGCTTCGAGGAGTTTGTTCCGATTCGACTTGAGATTGGTTACACGTTTGAGGTCGGCGGACTTCTCTCAAACAAGTCGCTGTATGAAAATCTCGCGCTTCCGCATCTGTATCATAATCTTTTGAGTGCGGAGGATCTTGACCAGCGTATTCACGCAGTCGCGAAGAGATTCCGTTTTGACGCTTTTCTAGAAAGACGACCGGCGATGGTGTCGTCTGGTCTGCGAAAGCTGGTCTCGACGCTTCGTCCGATGTTGGTGAATCCGTCAGTTCTAGTGATGGATGATCCGTTTGCGGGACTGGATCCCGAGACGGCGCGCGAGCTCAAAGTTTTGATTGAAGAGATGCGAGCAAGCGGCGATTTGAAGACGATCTGCCTGACGTCGAGAGATGAAATGTGGCCGGGACGTTTGAATGCTGAACCGCTTTGGATCGAAAGCGGAAAAGTGAGTTACAGGGGGAAAGCGGCATGAAGGTGAAGTTCAATGTTTATGAACGCGTGGCCGGACTCTTTGTGTTGGGCGCAGTGGTGGGGACGCTCGGAGTTGGCGTCGCGGTCGCTGTCAAAAAAGGGTTGTTTGAACCGAAGATCGAGCTGGAGACAAGCTTGCGTTCGGCCGATGGAATCCGCGAAGGCACATTGGTGTCGATGCAGGGCTTGCGCATTGGATCAGTGACTGCGGTTGAGCTGATATCGGCAAGTGAAGTGCGTGTTCGCTTCAAGATGGAGCGTCGTTACGGTGACAAGGTGCGTGCGGATAGTGTGGTCCGTGTGCTTCGACCATTTGTGATTGGCGAGAAAATTCTCGATGTGTCGATTGGCGCGCCAGAAGCGTTGGCTTTGGCGGAAGGTGCAAAGCTTCCAAGTGAGCCTACGGCTGACATTATGGATCTTGTGAGCGGAAAGACGCTGGGGCCGTCGCTTGATATTCTGGGGCGCATGGCAGAGAACCTAAAATTTGTTGCCGAAGCATTTCTGGATCCAAAGCGTTCGCAGGCTCTGGTTCGAATGTTTGACGATCTTTCGCCGCTTTTGAAGAACGCGTCGAGTTTGACCGCTGAGGCCAACACGCTGCTTAAAACGGCGAACAAGGGTCAGCAGCTGACAAAAACGATTCAGAATCTTGCGTTGATTACCAACGAGGTGAGTCGGATTTTGCCACAGGTGGCAAAAGAATCACCGGAGCTTCTTACGCACTTGGCGAAGATCGCGAAAAACATGGCGGTCTTAACAGATGAAGTTCAGAAGACTCTTCCTATGATGCAGAAGATGGCGCCTGAGATCCCACGTGCGAGTGCGCGGGCCATTGAGGCGTTGGATGAAACGGTCGTTACGTTAAAAGCGCTACAGAAGTCGTTTTTGCTGCGAGGGTCGGCACGTGAGGTTCGGGAGGAAGAGGCAAAGCTTCGAGCGCCTGCCGCCGTTGAAAAGTTAGAAGAGGCGAAACCGTGAATCATCTGTCTGAGCTTTCTGATCTTGGCGCAAAGCTCGTTGAGAAGGCCGTTGACGTGTATACGGTTCAGGGGCGTGAGGTTGTTTCGCGCTGGTTCCATTCGGGTCAGGATCTTGACTGCATGCTCTGGTTTTCAGAAAAGTCAGACCTTGTGCGGTTTCAGATGAACCTGCATGGACAAATTGTTGATTGGAGCCAGTCGCCGTCGGGGGCGACGCTTCAGACCGGCTTTATCTCGGAAGAAGAGATTGGATATGGTGGCGGTGACGTCCAAGTGATTGAATGCGTCGTATACGACGAAATCTTGAACTGTCAGTCTGTTGAAACGGTTTTTGATCTATTGGCGTCGATTTCTGGATTTCGAGATGAATGGAAGGCGCAGATTGTCGCGGCACTGCGCCAAGGGTTAGAGGTCAGCGGCAAGGAGCTGCGGTCTTTCGGAGCGCGAAGGGCGACGCGGGCTCCATTTTGGAGCCGGCTGAAGCGGCTTGGTCGCTAGATCGTCTTGTCTGACAGGCAATATCGAGCCAAACTGTTGAAATGCTGGAGCTCGATTTTTTTCGTCATTTTCTTTTGAGTCGTCGTGCTGGCGCTTTGATTCGAACGATCGCCTGGATTTCAATGATCGGTGTGACTCTTGGTGTCTTTGCGCTGATTGTTGTGATCAGCGTGATGAACGGCTTCCATGGTTCCATCCGTGGACGCCTGCTTGCGGCTGAGCCGCATGTCGTTGTGGCGGGATCTCAGCTTTCGGCGGCCGTGCAAGAACGGCTCGCGGCGAGATCGGCCACCTACAACAGTGTTGAGAAGCAGGATGTTGTGATTCGCACAAGTGATGGTGTGTTTTCTGGAGCTGAAGCAAAAGGGCTTGATGAAAAAGCGCTAGCGAAGCTGCTTCATGACGTGCATGAAGCGAACCGTGACGAGAGGGGGGAGTCTCCTTCGTTTGGTGAAATCGTGCTTGGGCCGAGCGAGGTTTTACTTGGGGCTGATTTAGCGCGAAGCCTGGGCATCACCTATGGGGATAAGATGACTTTGATTGCTCCAGAAGGGCTTCTTTTACCGCCGGGTGAGGTTCCTCGCTTTGAGCGGGTGGTGGTCAAGTCATTGCTCACGACAAATGTGGCCGATCTCGACAGTCGCCTTTTGATTTATGGAAAGGGCCGCTCGCTCAATGCTCTTGGTGCCAATGTGTCGAAAAGAAATGAGGTTGAGATTTGGCTGCCTTCGGCGGCGGACGCCGAGAAAGTGAAAGCTGAGATTGTAAAAACGGATGCGGGACTTCGTGTTGGCACCTGGGCCGATCGCAACTCGTCGTTGTTTCAAGCGTTGAATCTTGAGATCTTTGCGATTGGATTGATACTGTCGCTTTCAACCATGATCGCCGGTTTTTCGATTGTCACGGTACTCATGATTCTCGTGATGCAGAAGCGAAAAGAGATTGGCCTGTTGATGAGTCTTGGACTTTCGAGAAAGAAAACTCAGGCGCTCTTTGTTCGAGTGGGAATGATGTTGAGCGGTACCGGCGTTTTGGTCGGAGCGGTCTCGGGAGTCTTGGTTTGCATTTTTATTGATTCCGCAAAGACGTCCATTCTTCCGGATTTCTATTACGACACGACGATTCCAGCAAAAGTGAATCCATTTTTTGTCATGGGCGTCGTTGGTCTTGCACTTGCGCTGGGATGGCTTGCGAGTTGGGCGCCCGTGCGATCGATCACCGCTCTAGAGCCCGCGGAAGCGCTTCGCAGTGTTACGCTTCATCGCGGGCGGTAAATAGAGGTCTTATTTGAATTCTGCGTGGCCATCTTTTTTGTTTTGATTGAGCCTCGCAAGGCGGTCTTTGGCGTCGACTTTGTTGCCGCTTCGCAGGGCGGTGGCCAATTCGATGGCAAGCTGATGCGTTTCATCGAGCATCTTTTCATACTGGACGGTCATTCCGGCCCGATCGCCAGCGGGAGCTTGTGCGATAAGATCGGGAATAAACGTTTTCGAGTCGTCAGCCAACATCGCGACATCGTCGGCAAGCGCTGCCGACTGCGTGTCGAGAGACGAGTCGTCGACTTGTAGGGAAATCGTTTTTACTCGGGCACCAAGTTCTTTCATCGTGTCTTTCAGAGTTCCAAACTTTGGTGTGGCGAAGGCAAGGCCGGGAACGAATAGC
>JAEUWE010000292.1 GCA_016791465.1 Pseudobdellovibrionaceae bacterium | reverse complement strand
TCATCCCCGGGTTCATATGCCTTTGCTCTCGAGAGCTGGAAATGCTGAAGATGATGCGCTTCTTCAGAGAGAAAAGCTTCAACCGTTCGACTTGATTATTGTGAATCTCTATCCGTTTCAGGATGCTCGTGATCGGGGTGTTACAGGTGATGAGCTTGTCGAATATATTGATATCGGTGGCCCAAGTCTGTTGCGGGCGGCGGCGAAAAATCATGCTCGAGTTACGGTCATATGTGATCCCACGGACTACGGCTGGGTTTCAGAGAAAGTCGAACGAATTTCGCTCGATGATCGCCGACAGCTTGCCGCGAAGGTTTATGCGCATACCAGTCACTATGATAGCTTAATTGCGAGGACCCTTTCGTCCACGACGGAGGCTGATGCACGATTGAGTGGCGATAAGGTGGCCGATCTGCGCTACGGTGAAAATCCTCAGCAAACCGCGAGTTGGTATCGTGATCCAGCTGCGATCTCTGGGCTTCATCAGGCGGAAATTCTTCATGGCAAGGCGTTGTCTTATAACAATCTTCTCGACCTTGATGCGGCATGTGCTGCTGTTGCGGAATTTCGGCTCGCGGCGGCAGTGGCGGTAAAGCACAGTAATCCGTGTGGGGTCGGGACCGGCGCAGAGTTGTCAGTTGCTCATGCGGTTCGGAGGGCGATTGCTGCTGATCCGGTCAGTGTGTTCGGTGGCATTCTTGCTGTGAATCGGGAGGTTGATTTTGATGCCGCCGAGGCGATGGCGTCGATATTCCTCGAGTGCGTAATAGCTCCGTCATTTTCGAGCGACGCACTTGAGCGGCTTAGAAAGAAGAAGGACATACGGATTCTAAAATGGCCAAACCTTGCGGGGCACAAACCTGCGTGGCAGTTCCGAACGGTTGCTGGTGGTTATTTGGTCCAGTCTGCAGATCGAACGATGGATTGGTCGGATCAATGGAAGATTGTCGGCGAGACCCCTTCGCCTGACGTCAAAAGCGACCTTCTTTTGGCGTGGAAGGTTTGTGCTCACCTGCGATCGAACGCGATCGCTATCGCGAGCGAGGGATGTACTGTTGGGCTTGGAATGGGGCAGGTCAATCGGGTGGACGCTGTTCAGCATGCGATTGCGCGTATGCGCAAACATCATCCCAATGCGGTCCGGCCCGTGTTGGCGAGCGATGCATTTTTTCCGTTTCCGGACTCAATTGAACTTGCGGCTGAGGCTGGGATTCGTTGGATTATTCAGCCGGGAGGCTCCATTCGAGATGAGGAAGTCATCGCGATGGCTCGGAGCCTTGGGGTGAATCAGGTATTTACGGGAACTCGACATTTTAGGCACTGAGAAACCAAGACTCCAGTCTAGTAGTATGATTGGGCTTCTACTCCCGGCCGACTTCGGGTGAAAATGTTGGCTGCAGGGGGAATTGGGTGAGTTCTCAGAGTCCATCTCAGTCGAATGAGTCATCGATCGCGCAGACGGGTGATGCAACCTGGCTTGTGAAGTCGGGCGATCGCATTTTGGGCCCGTTCTCTGCGGCAGAAGTGACACGCCGACTTCATTCAAAAGAACTCGTGGTGATTGATGAAGTGATTGCGCCGCAAGCGCGCTGGCGCCACATTCGCGATGAGCCGCAGTTTGCCGGTGTTGTTGATGAGATTCGCAAAGGCCTCATGACAGTACGTGACGACACGGAAGTTGGTACTCGTACACCGATTATGGTTCGTGAGGACAGCGACGAAAAGACGCCGGTCTCATTAATTGCCAATGTGACACGGGCACGCTTCGATACCAACGGCGACGGTGTTGCTACTGCCAAAATTCAGGATGCGGTCATTGTTTCAGAGACACAGGACCGTCAGAGAGCCGACAAAGGAAAGGCGACCGGCGGTTTTCATAGCACGTTGGCGTATTCGCCGCCGACATCGGCAAAGACGGTGACGTCGAGTCTTGGGCGAATTTCAGCGGCGCCAACATCGAAGGTTGCGCTGGGGCTCGTGGCGCTTGCTGCGCTCGCAATTGGTATTGGTAGCTATCTGGTGAAAGGCACATCTGGAAAGCGGAGTGCAAATGGTCGCAGCGACGAAATCGTAAGGCTGCGATCCGCTGCCGATGCGGCCTGGAATCAGGGAGAGTTTGTTCGTTCGTTGAAGCTGTACGAGCAGATCAACCGAGAGCCCCATAGTGATTTAGAAACGGATCTTCGTCAGGCTATCCTAACTCTTCGGATTGAACGTCAGACACTTGCGGCAAAACGTAAACTTGAAGAGTTATTGCCGCGGCTGAACAATCAAGATGCGAAGATTCGAGCAAGGATTGCTCTCGCGGTCGCGCAGCTTCAGTCTGACAATCCTATCGAAGCTCGCAATGAACTGTCGGCGATAGTCCGAGAGCCTGGGGCCGGACCAATTGCATTCTTTAATTTGGCGTGCGCCCAGGCGGCATCGGGACTGCGTGGCGAGGCGGTTCAGACTTTAAAGAAGCTTGAGACGCATCCGACGCTCGAGTTACCTTCGCGTCTTTTGCGAGCACTTCTATTTTTGAAGGACGGCTCTTATCGGCAGGCAGGATTGGCGCTTGATATATCAAACCCGTCATCTGTCGTGGCATGGCGGCAGGAAGTTTTTGCGATCGGTGCCGCAGCGGATTGGTTTGATGGCAATAAGCGACGCTCGATAACACGTTTGCGTCAGGCGCTTGATACGGATCCCATGCAGACGGATATGTTCTTCCATGATCCGCTCGTTTTCCTCGAAGCGATACGCTGGAGTCAGTGGTTGGTCTATATTGATGAATTTGTCGACCGAGCGAAGTCGAACCCTTCGAGGGCATTGCTCGCGATTGCCCTTATAAAGTCGGACCAACGACAGGAAGCGCAGACGCTCATATCCGAATCGCTTGGTTCGCGAGTCAACGAGCCTGACCTTCAGGCGGTCAATGCGTACTTGTATATGACTCAAGGTCGGGACGATGAAGCGCGCGGAGCACTTCGTTTTGCGCGGAATGAGAAAGCGAGCACGATGTCGGCACTGGCCGCCATTATGGAGGCACGCTTGTGTGAAAGAAGTGGCGATCGCAACTGTGCCGACACTGTATGGACCAGCCTTTTGCGTCGAGAGCCTCCGCCACACGCGGCGATGATCAGTCAGGCAAGGATTGAGCTGCAGGTATCGCGTGAGAAAGGTGCTCCGATGTTGGAGCGCCTCCGTGCCTTGTATCCCAATTCTACCGCTGTGAATGAACTTGCGAGTCAATTTTCGGACATAAAATGATCGGACTCGAGCGGTGCGCTCATCTATTGCGGGAATTGAAACTGCGGTGGATGTCGTGGAGCCTTGCTGATTTGACCTCATTGTTGAGCTGCCACCGTGGCGGTGGATATCAATGGCGCAGCAAAGTGGCGGTATTCGCAGTATTCACGTCGCTGGCACTGTCGGGCTGTAAAGAGGAAGCCCAGTGGAAGTCGAAGGTTTTTGTCGACAGAACGGCGTCGTCGGTTATGGGCGAAGTATTGGTGCCGGCCGAGCTGTGGAAGAGATTGATTGATCCGGAGCGTCCTCTTCATGATCTCTTGAATA
>JAEUWE010000289.1 GCA_016791465.1 Pseudobdellovibrionaceae bacterium | reverse complement strand
AGTTTTGAACTCGTGAGTTCGTAGACACTCGGCCGATTGTTTTAGTGCATCTCGTTTTGAGTTATAGAAGTCGCGTCCTTCGCGCTCAAGGCGACTTGGGGCAATTGAATCTTTTCCGATTTCAGCAAAACTCACTTGAACCCCTCCGTCGCTATAGTGATTGACCCTATGGATTCCATAATTGTACCGAGGCCAGCCGCCGCTGAGTTCTGTGATGTCGAATGGCGCGACGACGGGTCGAACAGTGCTTCCCGAGACACGCGTATCGAGAAGTGTATAGACCTGGCCGTCGGCAGGTAGGCAGGATTGAATCTTTTCGGCATCGGACTGACAGTATTGAGAGAGTTCGAGCTGGATTGGGGCTAGGCTTTCCAAGTAGTTTTGGCCGATCTCGGCTGCATCGCCAGAGCGTCCCGTTGTTTTTAGTCTCTCTTGGAGAGCGAAGAGCTGACTTGTTGCTGACTCGAGAGTCGCGAGTAGCTTCTCATCGCAAGGAGCGAAGGCTCGGTCTTCGCCATTGAATTGACCGGTGTACCGAATTCCAACAGCCTTGAGTTCATCTCGGACTTTACCGGTGACGTCATTGATGTCGACAGACTCTGCCTTTGTCGGTGCATCGGGCTCGGCATTGCCTGTGACATTGCACGCGCTTAAGCCAAGGCAAGCAAGTATACAAAAGCTGAGTGTGAGAGTGATTGCAGGCGATTTCACGAAGACCTCTTTGCATGAAATGAAAGTGACAATCTACAGGAAACGGTCGTGGCCATCACCTGTAGAGGTTTAGACAGTCGTGAAGAGGTTTCACGGATGGCTCTAGGCCCGCGCAGTCGTCGAGTGCTCCAGCATCTGGCGGTAGTGGCTATCGGGGCGAGCGGCGAGTTCGCGCGGTGAGCCTTGTTCGATCAGGCGGCCGTTTTCGAGCACCAAGAGGTGGTCGGCATCGGCGATGGTCGAGAGGCGGTGAGCGATGACGACCGCGGTGCGCCCTTCGCGAGCGCGGCGAGCGGCGTCTTGGAGAAGAGCTTCGGTCTCGGAATCGACGTTGGCTGTCGCCTCATCGAGGACAAGGATCTCGCAGTCAAACGCGAGGATTCGAGCGAAAGCGATGAGCTGGCGCTCGCCAATCGAGAGATTTGCTCCGCGCTCTTCAACATGGGCATCGAGACCGCCTGGTCGCATTTGGATCAAGCGGCTAAGGCCAGCTTCGCGCGCGGCCCACTCGATCCGCTCGCGCGTGATCTCGGGATCGGCGAGGCTGATGTTCTCAGCGACGGTGCCGCGAAACAAAAAGACATCCTGCTGAACGACGCCAACGGTTTGGCGAACTTCATTTCGCGAAATTTGCGCAAGGTCCAAACCGTCGACGAGAATCTGCCCGGCGATAGGATCGCGAAACCGCTGAAGCAGAGAAATCAGTGTCGACTTTCCGCTGCCGGTTCGCCCAAGGACAGCGAGTGTTTTTCCAGCTGGAATGTGAAAGGTAATAGAGTCGAGCGCTAGCGGTAGGTCGGCGCGATAGCGAAACGAGACCGCGTTAAACTTCAGATCGCCGCGAAGTTCATCGGGGAGATGTGAAGCTGCGACAGGTTCGGATTCGGGCAGCTCCTCAAGGAGTGCAAAGATTCGCTCGCCAGATGAGACGCTGTTTTGGAAGAGCTGGTAGCGTTCAAGAATATTGCGAAGCGGATCGCCAAAGTCTTTAACGTGAAAAATAAAGGCGATCATCGCCCCCGTGGTGACGGCGCCATCAAGAGCGAGGCCACCGCCGTAGGCAAGAGCCGTGCACACCGTGACGCCGGTAAAGAGCGAAACCGTTGGATACAGAAGGGCGTAGAGCGAGACCGCTTTTAACAAGTCAGATTTGTACTCAGCCGAAAGACGGTTGAAGCGATCGCGCTGAGCGCCGGCGCGATTGAAGAGCTGAATCACTTTCATTCCGGCGACACTTTCGGCAACGAAGGCGTTGATCGCCGAAACGCGGCGCTTTGATTCGCGTTGGGCGAGGAGAATTTTCTCCGAAAGTTTATAGGCGGCGTAAACCAGCGGTGGCGCCACGATGAGCACTAGAAGCGTCATCTTGATTGAAATCACCATCATGGCGACCAAGATGGCGGTCATGGAAACAACGTTGGTGAAGACGCTCAGCAGACCCTGGTTAAAGAGCTCGGTGAAGCTGACGGTGTCAGAAGTGAGGCGCGTAACGATCTTTCCACTGGGGACGCGATCAAAGTATTCCGCCGGTAGACTTTGAACGTGTTGCACCAGGTGGTCGCGCAGACGGTGTAGGACGCGGTTACCGATTTTTGCAAACCAGGTGTTGATAATAAACTGGAGGCTCATGATCAGGATTTCCATGATCAAGTAAACGCCCGCCGCTTTTAATACGAAGTCCATGTTCTTGCCGATTAGACCGCGGTCGATGGCTTGTCCAAAAACGGTGACGATGCCTCGGCCAAGGAGCGCATGCGAAATGACGAGCACGACCACGACGATACACGCTGGAAGTTCCGGTTTAAAATAGGGCCACAGGCGCTGTAAGAGTTTTCCGACGCCAAACCCACCGACAAGCTGATCGCGACTGTCGACATCAAACTCCGTCACGGAGCACCTCTGTTGGAATAATTGTAGAGGGACTAGTTGATTGCGGCGTTTCGACTGGTGCCTGTTCGCTCATCTGTCGATCGTGAATGCGACGGTAGGTCGGACTCAGCACAAGAAGTTCGTCGTGTGTGCCGATGGCTTCGACTCGTCCTTCATTGAGAACCATAATGCGGTCGGCGAGGCCGAGCGCTTGCAGGCGATGGCTGACGATAATCGCGGTCATCGGACTTTGCCGCAGGGACTGCAGAATCCTTGATTCTGTTCCGGCGTCGACGGCCGAGAGACTATCATCGAGCATCATCAGGCATCCGCTGCGCGCAAGCGCGCGGGCAATGGTCATCCGTTGGCGCTGACCTCCTGAGAGATTGACACCTTTTTCGCCAAGCCATGAGCGGTAACCAAGCGGCAGTTTTTCAATTTCGGCCTGGATGGCAACTTGGGCTGCGGTATCGATCGCGAGGCGATGAACGGGCTTAACGTCAGCGGCCTTGTCGACAACGGCGTCGTGTTCGGAGCCAAACAAAAGATTCTCTTCAACAGTTCGTGAAAATAAAAACGCTTCTTGCGGAACCATTGCGAGTTGCTCGCGCCATGACTCAAGGCGAATGGACTCAAGCGGCTGACCATTGACGAGAATGCTGTTGGCGGGGGCTTGTCGGAGCCGTCCAAGCAGTTGCACAAGCGTTGATTTGCCAGAACCGACAGGGCCAATCACACCCAGGATCTCGCCGCGCTTGAGATGAAAACTCACATCCAGAAGTGCAGGTTGAGTTGCATCGGGATAGGTGTAGGTGAGATTTCGAACTTCGAGTGCGTCGACGCTTTCAATTGTTTGCGTTGTTCCCGGGAGATCTTCGACTTCGGGATCGGCGTCGAGGACATCCGCGATCCGACTGTAACTCGAGCGTCCTTGTTGAATCAGCGAGAGTCCCGAGCCAATCGCCGCCATCGGCCAAATCATTCGTTTGATGTATTCGTGAAAGGCGACGAATGTTCCGAGCGTCACAGCGCCAGAGAGTACGTCTTGTGAGCCCCACGCGAGTAAAATAACGGAGCCGGTGGCGATTCCGATCTGTAGCGCAGGCTCAAAAAGCGCATCGTAGCGTGCAACCGCGTTACAGCTTTCGGCATATTTATTCGAGAATAGGCGAAACGTCTTTTGTCGGTTTGATTCTTGCGCAAAGCCCTTGACCACGCGAATGCCGGTGACCAGTTCTTGCGAGAAGCCGCTCATCTCGGCGAGGCGGTCCTGCTGCTGCCGACTCGCGGAGGCGATGCGGTCCTCCATAAAGCGAATGATGAACGGAATGACCGGGAGAAGAATCATTGTTTTCCAAGTCCACTCGACCGAGATCGAAAGCATAAAAGGCAGAACAAAGGCGATGATAAATCCCGCATCGAAAAGAATCAGCAGCGCTGGCCCCACGGCCATGCGGAACGTGTTCACGTCGTTGATCATGAGACTCATCAATTCGCCGGTTGGATTTTTCTCAAAAAAACGCGGCCCCAAAACGGAGAGTTTATTGAAGAGGCGATTGCGCAGGTCTTCAGCCACTGAGTGATGAAAGCGTCCGAAATGAATTCGCCACTGGTGACGAAAGCTCACCGTGAGGACGATAAAGACAGCATACATCAGCACGGCGTCGCGAAGTGCGCCGCGGTCTCCGCCCGAAATGGCATCGATCGCTTTCTTTAGAGCAAACGGCGAGAGCACATCAAAGAGGTTGGTGAAGGCGAGCGTGAGAATGCCCAGCGCGAATGGACGCGGAAACCGGCGAATAGAAGAGAGGATCGGTTTTTTGTTTGATTTCATTTCCAGGGCACCACGGCTGTAAACCGTAAGGATTCCATACCCTGAGCGCCGTTGTCACCGCGGATCTTACGAGTTTTAAGGGAGTTCGCAGCGAAAGCGAATGCGCGCCGTCGGGCTTTGCGGTCGAGTAAAATCGTCGTCGAGAACGGCCGTGCCATTGGCGCCAATGCCGACCGCACCAGTCGAAAGGTCCTGTTCGACAACGTAGCCAGTCTCGACAAAGAAACAGCCCGAGCGCAGCAAAAGGTCGAGGAGCTCGCTCTCTTGCGGAACATCGCCTGTGCGGCAAGGCATGTTCTGCAGAGCGCCGAGCAATTCGAGCGTATTGATTCCGCCTTGAAGCGCATAGCTGCCGCGAAGCCACGTCTGCTGGCAGGCCATGCCGTCGGGAAGTTTCAGGCGCAGAAACGAGATCATGCCCGTGTCATTGACCACGAGCGTTTTGGTTTCGAGGCGGGCGTTTGAAAACGAGCCCGTTGGATAGCCGCTCGCCGGCAGCTGATCGATCACGATTTTGCCGAGGGGATTGCCGCCCGCGTCGCATTGGAACTTCGTTCCGCAGGAGAGCGAATTCAGTTCAGACGACGTGAGGGTGGTGAAGCCTGAGCTACAGTTTTGATAGAAAAAAAGGAGTGCGCCTCCTGTGAGGAGACTAAGGACCCAGCGCCGCATTGTCTTATTGTAGGGCACGGTAGCCTGCGACTTCAAGCGACCTGGCCTGACGTCTCAAATTGAGACCTTTTTGCGCGTCGGTTTGGCCGAGGTCTTGACGGGAGGTGGCTCGCGCGCACGGCCGCGGCTATGAAAGTGCCCGCACCACGTGTCGCCATCGCTCAGGCCTGAGCATTTGCGAGCGCGGCGGTACGGCACCGTCGGCCTCAAGCTGATTGAGCGTGTGATAGTCTTTGACGATATTGTAGTCGCGACCCCACGCGATAAGGCGAGTAAACGGTCGCGAGTTCCAAAAGCCCACCTTCGAATTTGGGACACGTTTAAAACCAACGGCCCGCGCGATTCCACCCGTGATGCCGGAGATGAAGCCCTTCCACAGGAACTGTTTTGAGAGTTTCAGCGTAATATGAAGATGGTTGCCGGCATTCACGATACGATAAATGCGAACGCCATGCTTTTGCGCGAGTTTTGCGATCACAGCGCGTACGACACCGTCGTATTTAAGCAGCGACTTTGTCCCACGTGCGACATCACTTCTGAGCACAAGGTGCATCGCTTCTTTCGTTGCGCGCGGGCGACGCTGACGTGCTGCCCGCGTTGTTCGCTTTCCTGGGGCGAAGGCGCGCTGTTCTTTTGGAAACCCATCAAAGGAAGATTGCTTCTTTTTCATATCGTGAGCCCGCGCCCTAATTCGCCACACTGGCCGGTTGGCCGGATTCAATTCTGAAGTGCACGTCTGGCACAAATAAATTGAGCCAGATGCAGACCCTATTTCAAACTCTTCTTACCACAGGAGAATTTGATGAAAGGGTATCGTCATCTGACTCAACGACAGCGGTTTATCATTCA
>JAEUWE010000078.1 GCA_016791465.1 Pseudobdellovibrionaceae bacterium | reverse complement strand
CGTGATTTCCAAGGTCCTCAGGAGCCGTGAGCTTAATCACACCAGACACGATGCTGTCCCCAGCCGACAATGACTTTCGCGCGTCTTCAAGAGCCTGAATCGCGCCGACGGAAGAATCAAAAAACGCGCGGCCTGCTGGAGTCAGCGTCAGACTTCTCGTGGTCCTTAAAAGCAGCGTCGTTCCCGTCTCGCTCTCAAGTCGAGAGATCGCCTTTGAAACTGTCGACTTTGGTACCTTCAAGCTTTCAGCCGCCTTTGAGAAGCTTCCAAACTGAACGACTTTAACGAAGGACCGAACCAGGTCGAGCTCCACTGGAGCCTCCTTCAATTGTTTCCATTGGGAAACAATGTAGTTCAATTTATGCGTCTAATCAACAGTCTGAAAATCGACGATAGTGAATCCATCGACAACACTTAGGAGCAGGAGATCACATGAGCAAAGCATCTAAAAATGAAACAGTCCTCATTGTCGGAGCATCGGGCACAGTCGGAAGCGAACTGGTTCGCCTGCTGAAAGCCGATGGCTACCAAACTCGCGCCGTCACCAGCCAAAAGGCCAAAGTCGGCTCAGGTCAAGTCTACGCAAACCTCGCAACCGGCGAAGGTCTCTCGGCCGCCTTTGAAGGCGTCGACCGCGCCTATCTCCTCTCTCCTCCAGGCTACGCCGATCAACACAAAATCCTCTCGCCGCTCATTCAAGAAGCAAAACGCCGCGGCCTAAAAAAGGTCGTGCTTATGACAGCGATGGGCGCTAACGCCAACGAGGCTTCACCACTTCGCCGAGCCGAAGTCGAACTTGAAAAGTCAGGCCTCACATACAACATCATTCGGCCCAACTGGTTCATGCAGAACTTCAATACCTTCTGGGTTCAGGGCATTCGCGAACAGCACGTGATCGCGCTTCCCGCAGGCACCGCACGCACAAGCTTCATCGATGCACGCGATATTTCAGCCGTCGCCGCACGCCTTTTGGTCGACGACGGCTTAAGCGGAAAGGCTTTCGACCTCACAGGCCCCTCCGCTGTTACGCATGCTGAGGCCGCCGCCGCGATTTCGTCTGCAACAGGACTCAGTGTTCGATATCAAGACATCGAGCCAAAGGTTCTGAAAGACGGATTGCTTTCAGCCGGTCTCCCGGCCGACTACGTCGAGTTTATGATCTTGATTTTTGGCTTCCTCAAAGAAGGCTACAGCGCAGGCCTCACTTCGTCCGTGAAAGACATCCTCGGTCGCGAACCCCACTCGCTTACCCAGTATGTTCAGGACTATAAGAAGTCTTGGTCGTAGGCGCCAGAGAGCGGTACCAGTTCGGTGCCGCTCTATAGGCTCATCGCGCCGTCGACCTATTTGCGCCAGATGTCGCTCGAACCAGGCCAGGGATGAGAAATTCACACAGCCGAATCGTGTCGTTATATGCAAGTCGATCGGTCTCGGTTACAGCCGGCTCTGGCAAATACTTCCGGAAAGTGGATGCATCTTTTTCATCAACGGCCTTCGAGATGGTTGGCATCGCAGTCTTAACCTTTTCGCAAATAGCTTTATTCACTTTAACCCATCCACGAGAAACAGTACCCGTGCCAGATCGATAATAGTTGTGTGCAAGTCGAACTTTGCACGACTTTGTGTCGAGCAAAATGACCCGGTTCAACTCATCTGGATTCCCCGTATCTCCAACGATGGAATACCCTGCCACTGTTTCGTAGCCGTTAACTTTCTGCAGAAAGACTCGCATCTCCGAAAAGCTTGTTAACTTAGGGTCCTTCGGAGTGATTGAAATTTGTCGTGAAAGAGGCGTTTCCCGATACCCATCTTCACCGAACGGATCGCTACCTTCAGGGTACGCAGTAAGAGTGTCGTAACCACCCTGTTCATACTGTTTCGCCTTCTTATCCGTTAGGTCTTTCGCTACAAAATCCGACGATAGCTGAGAGAGCGAA
>JAEUWE010000234.1 GCA_016791465.1 Pseudobdellovibrionaceae bacterium | reverse complement strand
CATCCGGGATGCACGGTAGTCAAAGAGAGCCAGCTGAAAATAGCCGTCAGCAACTCGGCTTGAGTCAGGATACGACTTTTCCAAGATCATAAGATCGCGAAACGCCTGCTCGCGTGCCCCACTTTTGAGACTGATCAGCACTGAACGATATAGAACTTGATCAACGGCATCGAGCGCCGGCAACGCACGTTCTCCGCCTAACGGTCGGTAACTCGCCGACGCTCGTTGCGCCATCGATGGGGTTCCACTGACTCCCCCCTCACCGAAAGCAGCCAATGACGGAGCTTCGGCATCGCGCGAATTCTGCGTCTCGAGCAGTCGCACCTTTGTCCGCAGAATCGACTGGCGCTCACGCGCCGTTTCGAGTCGAACACGAGCCGCCTTCAATTCGCGCTCGAGCTTAAAATTTCGAGCCTTAAGTTCTCTGACAGCCAATGGCGAAGCACAGCCAGAAAAGACAAAGACTCCCAAGAAAAGCATCCATGCTCGCTGGGTCATACTCCTATGGTAAGGAGCGTCGGATGAGCTGAGAAGAGAGTTTCGAAGTGAGTCTAGGCTAGACTCTTCCATCAGTTTTCCACAACCGATGTGGATGACTTCACAATCAAGACCTTAGACCCGTTTCTGGATAAGGCTTTCAGCGAATTGCTACAAGTTTGTACATGCTCTAACCGCATAGAAGGACTGAATTTTTACCGATTATAACAGAAACAAACCAGATCCTGTTCTAATCCTTAAATCCGCAGTGCGGGCAGCTTTCGGAATCTGACATCTCCTTAAAGAAAAAACAGACCGTCGGGGCGCCCCCAATTTTGCTCTAACTCTTTGAAATGACTCGCGCAGCAATTGCTCTATTCATTCTCACAGTCTCTTTCACATCTTTTTTGCCTTCGATAAGTGCAAGAATAAGCAGCCCATTTCATAAGCGCTGCCTTAATTTCAATCCACTTCTCGACTCCAAAGATACTCCTCCTGCTGTTTATTCCCTCGTCTGTGGCGCTTCTTTGAAAGATTCAGTTGCTGTTTCCCCATGGCGAAACCTTGGACTCATCCATCTTCTCGTTGTCTCCGGTGGACATCTCATGATCCTCGCGTGGTGTCTGAGTAGAGCTCGTACTCCAATGTGGATCCGCACTCCTGTCCTCATCCTGTTCAGCCTGATGAATCAACTTGATCCACCAGTGCTGCGATCACTCTTCGGACTCCTTGGTTCACAGCGGCTCCGCCGCCTCGGCTGGACACCAGCGGAAAGCGTCCTCATCACAACGTGGCTCTGTTTGCCCTTCCTTGATGGCCCCCGCGACTTGTCCTCACTCTTGATGTCATTTGCCGCTTCGCTTGCGCTAAGCTGGGCCGGACGAAATGCGCCAGCGACACCGGCGCTTCAAGTACTCGCCGTTCAAATGTTAATCTGGTGGCTGCTCTTTCCTCTGTTGCTGCCGCTCAATGTCGCACACCCGGTGGCGAGCTTTTCGAACGTGCTTTTGGCGCCGCTCATTGGCTGGACGCTCATCCCTCTTGGGTTTGCGGCATGGGCCATCGGCGGCCCTATGATCTCTGTTTTTGAAATACTCTGGAACACTACAAACCGAACACTGACCTTCATTGCCGACCGATTGCCTCAACCGCTTCCGACAAGCAACGCTCCGCAAACCGCACTCTTGGCCGCATTTTTCTTACTGATCATCTACTTCATTGGGGATCGTGACGCACGAAAACGCCAATCATCCGGGCGAGGGGCAAGCTTGTGGCCCGTCTGTATTTTAATCGCAGCCATGGCTTTAAGCATCTTGGTCAGCCAAATCGCTAAAGAAAATGCGGCACCCCAATCAGCAAGGACCCAAGCTTCTGCAAACGGCACAAAAAAGAGAGCGAGCCCAGTGGCTCGCCCTTTTAAAGCAGACACAAAGCTAGCACTTACGCGCGATAAGCCTTGTACTCAAGTCCAAGCGATTTTGCCACTGGCTCATAGCAAACATTGCCGCCGTAGACGTTAAGACCAGCGTACAACGCCTTGTCTTTTGCAATCGCATCCTCAACGCCCATCGCCGCAATCATCGAACCATATTTAAAGGTCGCGTTGGTCAGTGCATAGGTCGACGTGCGAGAAACAACGCCCGGCATGTTTGGAACGCAGTAGTGAATGACACCCGACACATCGTACGTCGGATTTTGGTGCGACGTTGGACGACATGTCTCGATACATCCGCCCTGGTCAACGGCGACATCAACAACGACAGAGCCTGGCTGCATGCGTTCAATCATCGATTTTGTAACCAAGATTGGAGCCTTCCAACCTGTCACCAAAACGCCACCGACAACAAGGTCAGAGCCGATCACGCTGGCTTCAATGTTTTGAACGTTTGAATGAAGTGTAGTTAGGCGACCTTGGAACACGTCATCGAGGTACTCAAGACGCTTGTGGTTCACATCAAGAACCGTGACTTCAGCACCAAGCCCCACAGCCATCTTCGCCGCGTTGATACCGACGACACCGCCGCCGATGATCGTGACTTTGCCGCGGTTCACGCCTGTAACACCACCAAGCAGAATCCCTTTTCCGCCATGATCTTTTTGCAGATAGTAAGCGCCAATCTGTGTCGCCATACGACCCGCAACTTCTGACATTGGCGTCAAAAGTGGGAGCGAGCCGTCTTCAAGCTGAATTGTCTCGTACGCAATCGCCTTCACTTTGCGTTCGCAAAGAACCTTTGTCAGTTTCGCTTCTGCGGCAAGATGAAGGTACGTGTAGAGGATTTGGTTTTCGCGAAGAAGCTCATACTCATCCGGGAGTGGCTCTTTCACTTTCATCACCATGTCGGACTTACCGTAAATATCTTTTGCCGTATCGACGATTTGCGCGCCAGCGCGAGCATAATCGTCGTTCGTGATGCGGCTGCCGACACCAGCGTCTTTTTGCACAAGAACCGTATGGCCCTCGAGCACGAGTTGTTTAACACCTGCCTCAGTCAAGCCGACGCGGTTTTCTGAGATTTTGATTTCCTTTGGAACACCAATGACGATGCGCTTTGCCATCCGATCCCCTTTTTTTATCGAGAGGCCGAATCAGAGCAGAGTACCTGCCCGAAGGCAAGCGCCTCTAACGGCGGCCCGAGCCATCATCCAGAGCCTGGGCGAAATTCATGGCCTGATCACTGACCCAGCCCGCCCCCAGCTCGACTGAGCGGTGACTAACCGAGGACTCGAGGATTTTTTTAACCAGCTTATTCATGACGTCATGCCCAGCTTTAAACAGCACGACATGCCCCAAAAGTGGGCGCCCCAGCGTCACCAAATCGCCCAGCGCGTCTAGAACTTTGTGACGCACGAACTCATCGGCAAAGCGCAATCCACCCGGATTCAAAACACCGTCGTCGCCGACAACAATGGCGTTATCAAGACTGCCCCCAAGAGCGAGCCCCCGAGACCGCATCGCCTCCACATCTTTCATAAATCCAAATGTGCGAGCTCCGGCGATTTCACGAGTGAAGCTCGACTCGTTCACATCGATGTCCATTCGACTGCGCCCGATGGCTTTATGGGCAAAGTCGATGGTACAGGTCACACGAAGACCAGGATACGGCACGACGTAGGCATGCTTTTCGCCTTCAGCAAAGAAGATTGGCTCGGTCACATACAGGTAGCGTCGAGCCTCTTCCTGCTCGCTAAAGCCCGCCGCCAAGAGCGCTTCCATAAAGACGCGGGCTGAGCCATCGCCAATTGGAATTTCCGGTCCAGAGAGATCGATGAACAAATTGTCGATTCGGAATGCGGCGAGCGCCGACAGACAATGCTCGACCGTTGAAACAGAGAACTTTGGGCCGCCAAGAGTTGTCGCTAAAGACGTTGCGTGCACGTTCTCAGCACGCACCGGAATCGATGGCGCACCCGGAAGATCCGTTCGAACGACGTGAATTCCTGCGTCGGGAGGAGCAGGACGAAATGTCAGCGAGGCCGGCTTCCCCGTATGAAGACCAATGCCTTCGACTGTGACTTTTCGCTTAATCGTTCTTTGCAAGTACATCGCAATCGTCTCCGATTTCCACCTTTAGTTACACATCTCAAGTGGCAATAGGCTATTCGAAAGTGAGTCGCGCCCCGACTCACGCCGAACGAGCGGCCGTACACTCCCGTTAACACTCTGATTATAGGCTTGTTTCTTCATTCTGGAGCAAAATGCCAAGGCACGTGGAGCGCATATCCACAAGCACTTCACTGTGGCTTTTGAGTCGAGAAACACAACCGGACTGTTGCGAAATCACACCAAGAGTTATCATGATAAACAAGTATGCAGCGACAACCGGCCCTCCCCTCAATCGCCTCTTCTTTGCGCCGATGCTTCTGTGCCGTAGGTGGCGTTCTGCTTCTCGCCAGCTGCGCCAGTCACTCAACGACCCGCACATCGACCGAGCGCTATGATCTCTATCAAAACAGTAAAGCCAATGCCGCCGCCTTTGGCGTCATCGACTCTTTTACTTTTGGCTCGCCTCAAGAAGTTCGCCCTGCCAACGATTACGAGTTCTATTTCAAAGAGTGCGAGCTCACTTCGCCCAGTAACTCAAAAGCGTTTTTCTCAAAAACCGCATATTCTTGCTCCGACGCTCCTATCGACTGAGCGAGCGAATCCATCCTGCGGATCATCGGTGTCGCCAATGGCACAAGTCGTGAAATCCATTTCCATAGCAATACTGTCGTTCTCGCACGGCAAGCCATCGACGCGAGGATCGCTGGAGAGCTGAAAGAGCGACGCTTTGCGACCTCGTGACTAAAAGTTCAACAGATGGAGGCGACGATGAAAAGTACGGCCGTACTGCTGTTCGCGATTTTGTCGCTTCAATTGCGCGCCCACGCTGCGCCCCTCAGTTGCGAACAGATTTTCTCGACCGAACTTTCGCGGCTCTCTGCCACCAGCCAAAGCGCCAAGGTTCTTTTGCATAGCGAAAATATCTCAGTCACGAAAATAGAAGTTCAACATACCGACCGGGAAGTCTTTAATCCGTTTGTCCGCGAAGTGATCACCAATCCTGAGGTTGTCAAACAGGCTGAAATGCGACAACTGGAGCAACTCGCAAGCACCATCAAGACAGCACGTTTAGTTCAAAATGAAGT
>JAEUWE010000233.1 GCA_016791465.1 Pseudobdellovibrionaceae bacterium | reverse complement strand
TCAGGAAACTCGGAGGCCAGTACTCCAGCGATGTAACTCCGCTCAGACGTCGTCAATACCAACTCCGATCCGCGTCTGGCACGCGCTTGACGTGGAGACGGAGCGCCGACGACGATTTCAGTGCTATCGACTACTGCAGGTGGCGAGCTCACTTCGATCTGTCCCCAATACGCACGCTCTTGAAAACCACCGGGTGCTGGATACTTCAACCAAAGCGGTCCACGATCACAACGAATACGCGTTCCTTCGGCCAAGGCCGAAAAACCAATTGTCGAGTTACTCTTGGGCTCTTGTCCCAAGACGAGCAAAAGATTTTCGCATCTCGCCGACACACTGGCTCGAGGAACAAGCCCCAGAATCTGGACCTTTGCACTGGCGACATTCGGATGAGCCGTCAAGACGTCCTGTAAATGTGCGCGAAGTCGCTCGAGTAAAATCTGTGGACTCGAACCGCGCTGATGCACAATCGCAAGAAACCCAGGACGCTCAGCCTCACCTCGTGGCCCAATCGCGACAATCCACCCATGTTCTGGCTCACCTTGAGCGTTTCGAATCGTTCCCGATTTGAGTGCGATCTGATTTCGAGCAAACCAATCTGAATCAGGTAGTCGGGACAGAGTTCCTTTGCTCGCCGTTCCCCGCAGAGCTTCAATGACCTCTGGCGCTCGCTCAGAAAGCCACGAGTAGTATGAGAGAATCGCCTCGGGCGAGGCCTCAACACCAGGATGAAGACCTATCAGCTGTTCAATTGTCGAATCATCAGAAACGAGAACACCAAATAGTCGAAGCCTCTGCGCAAAGCGCGCCAGCGCCGCCCGAGACGGCCTGTCGCTATCAAGAAAAAATCCATTGCACGAATGCACCAGTGCATCGGACCAAACCCAAGGCCGCCCCGCAGCCTTCTCCGGACAACTCCAAGTCAGAGTCGACTTTGACACTTGAGACCTTTGGAGTTCAACGAACTCAGCCACGAGCGCTGGTTTTAGAATGGATGCGACCGGAAAACGCGCATCCCGAAACTCACCAGCCGTTTTTAACTTTTCCCCACTGATCCCATCGACAATCAATACCGACTCGCGAGAAAGTGGTGCCTTTTGCTTCTCGCCAATGAGTCGATCAGCAATCACCTGATGTGAGAAATCACAATCTTTGATCGATGACCGAAAAAACTCACCCAGTGACTCCGGCCCGTTGGGCCGAAGACGGCGCGACTCCGCCACCAAGCGCGCAAGCGCCTGAGCAGAAGCGGCGTTGTGAAAGAGCTTTTCCCGTATGGCGCGGTCGCGCAAATAGTCGCGCGCCTGACTGGCATAAGGAAAGCCCGACAACAAACGACTCTCGTCCTGGCTTGCCCAAAGAGCAAAGGCCTCTGAGTAAAATTCACTTGGCCGATCCCCGTGACAGCCGGTCTGAGCAGTGTGGGATAAAAACAAGTGCGCCAATTCATGGCGAAAAACCGAGACCCTTTCACGACCCGAAAGGCGCCTTCCAATCTCAATCTCTCTCCCCTGCGATCGCCCCGCAAGCCCGTCAACAGCTCGGAATCGAACCTTGATTTCAGAGGGAGAATTCAATGGGCCGGAAAGAAAATCACTCAGCCACTGCCGCCACATTTGTTCCGCGGTTTCTGTGAG
>JAEUWE010000218.1 GCA_016791465.1 Pseudobdellovibrionaceae bacterium | reverse complement strand
CAATCGAGCGGCATCGATTCGTCTCTGAGCTGCCCCCTCGCTATAGCCAACCCCATTGACGAGATACTCAAACAAACTAGGAAATCCAAGCTCGAGATAAACTTGTCGCCGATCAATCTCCTTCAAAAGCGCAATAATATCAGCAAGAAGCGTCCGCTCTTTTACCACAAGACGACGAAGACAAATATCAAGCTCTCGTTGCTTCACCTGATAAGTTACGGACTGAGATTTTGATAATTTTGTATTCGAATCCATCACACCTCCCGCGTGGAAAGTGCGAGCTCCTAACACAGCTCAATAAAAAAAACGCCAAGATCATGAGACCCGTCAGACGATTCCGAAGTACGGACATTCAAAAAGTTCGCGAGTAAAAAATTGAGCTCAATGAGGCTGCGTAATAAAATGCGACCGAAGCAGTCGCGCACAACTTACCGCCGCATTGGCGGTAAGCCTAGAATGGCATTTTGGTGAGAAGGAGCTTTAAGTCGTCGTTTGTAAGGTAGAGGCCGCCACCAACGAAGGCGCCTCCTTTTCCAGTACGCGATATCATGTCCTCACCGCCACCGGTGACATAAAGACCGCTCCAGAAATTATAGCGCACACCAGCTCGCACCTGAAGGTCGCCGAAATCAAACGCCTCAAGCGAAAACTTCAGCTTTTTTCGAAGCATGTAATAGTCGACTCCGACTCCGCCAGCATTCTCGATAATGCCGCCCTTAACAGTAAGGTCCCAAAAGTTCTTTGCAAATAAAGCATTGAACTTTACCCGGTTTGTAAATCGCTTATCTTCCTGAGTTGTTGTTTCAACGCCGCCGACTGTCGACTTCGTAATCGTGCGCTCGCTAACGCCGCCAGGATCGTCAACAATACCAAGTTCGTAGTATCGATCAATGCCTGGCTGCAGCCTTAGACTCAAGAACGACTTCGCCTCACCACCATTAGTAAGATAGTGCCCATGATAGTCGAAACTGGTTTGGAGCTTATTGCTAGTATCAAGTAAGTTGTTAATTCCCGATATCGCAGTGTTCAACTCTTCGACCGTCTGCTCATCGTTAACAAGCTTGCCGAGCGTCCCCTCTCCTCGATTGATCTTTCCGGTGATCTGCTCAACGTTATCAAGCGACCCCTCTATCTTTCGCAGACTCCGCAGCGCATCTTTCCAGGCTGCTTTAAATCCGTCCGACGAGTCATCGTTGATCAGCTCGTTGATCGTCCCCGTTGTCTCACGCAAGTTTGCGATAATTTCGCTCACCTCGCCCTTGTTCTGATTCGAAATATCGGCAAGATCTGTCGTGATCTTCTCGATGTTGTCGATAATACGACCAAGCGGTTTTTCTTTATCGCCCTCCGTCGCTGTACGAATATTCTCCGCAACCTGTGATAGCGACTTCGTAATCTTTGAAACTTCGCCGATTAATCGATCGACCGAAGCGCGATCATCAACGACAAGAATTTGTTCGCCCGAACGCAGTGGTGGGTCTTTGGGATCTCCGCCGATGATTTCGACAAACTTATCACCCAAAATCCCGTTCGGCCGAATTTCAACACGTGCTGATTTTGAAACTGGCGAGTCGCCTTTTAGCAAAACCTCAACGCGAGCGGCGCCGTTCTCTAGTTTGATATCCTTGATTGTTCCAACCGGAATGCCCGCCATGCGAACGTTTGAATTCTTAACCAGGCCACTCGCATCATCGAGGTAGAAGTAGGCCGCCTTAGTCGAACCAAGTCCTGACGGGTCGTTCGACACCTTAATCGACATGCCGGCGATCATGCCGGAGACAAGAAGCACCAACAAGCCAACTTTGAATTCTGGTGCTGAGAATATTCCCACGCTGCTCGACCCCGTTATTCACTCCACCGAATGCGACGGTTCGGAATGAACATGAAGTTCTTTCCGAACACCTTTGGATACAAATCTCTTCACAAGATCGATATCTGAATCCAAGAATTCCTGTGGCGTTCCATGCAACAGAACTCGTCCACTATCGAGCATCACGACGTGATCGCCTATTCGAAATGCGGCGTACAAGTCATGACTCACGACAATCGATGTCGTTCCCTTTCTCAAATTATGGGTGCTCACGATCAGATTATCCACCATTTCCGTCAGAACTGGGTCGAGTCCAGTCGTCGGCTCGTCATAAACAATGATCTCGGGATCTAAGGCCAATGCTCGAGCTAGACCAACACGCTTGCGCATTCCACCCGACATCTCTGCTGGCAGCTTTTTATAGTGCTTTTCGTCGAGTCCTGCCTCTCGCAATCGGGCACGGGCAATTTGTATCATCTGATCCTGCGACAACTCGCGACGATGCTCGCGAAGCGGGAATAAGACATTTTCAATTGCCGTCATGTCATCAAACAAAGCAGCGTACTGGAAGAGCATACCAAAACTATGGCGAAGCTTCGTCAGTTGCTCCGTCGACATTCCGGTAATCTCGCGACCCAAAACTTTGATCGACCCCTGCGTTGGCTTCAGCAAACCAAGAATGTGTTTCAACAAAACTGATTTGCCGGTTCCTGAATACCCGATCACAACCGTGATCTTTCCTTTTGGAATGTCCAAGGAGAGATCTCTCAGTACATACTCTTTGCCATCAAAAGTTTTTGCGAGATCACGAATAGAAATTGCCGCCGACAAAGCAGTCTCGTCGGTCATTGCGGCACCAGACTCTGGCGTCATTTCAGAGACTTTAATCTGTGACGGCGGTGTTTCGTCCGACATCTTAGTCTGCTCTTTCAACGGCCATTGTGTAGCCCAAAAATGTTGTAATACATGTTGATAAAGTTGGTCAGAAAGAAGTCTAACGCAATGATCATGACCATCGAGAGGACGACGCCACGATTTGTCGCCGAACCTACCCCCTCTGCTCCGCCCTTAGTCGTGTAACCACGTTGCGTGCAGATGACGGCAAAAAAAAGACCAAACACGGCCGCCTTAAATAGGCCCTCATTAATGTGATACGGCTCAAGCCACAGATAGGTGCGGTCAAAAAATGCCGCTTCATCCATGTCGAGCAGCTTAATACATATCACCCAGCAGCCGACCATCGCGATAAAGTCAAAAACTCCGGTCAATAGTGGCATCACAACAACGGCGGCAATGATGCGCGGACTCACCAGATACTGGATCGGATTGACTCCCATCACTTCGAGCGCATCAATCTGTTCCGTAACCCGCATGGTGCCGATTCTCGCGATCATCGCTCCGCCAGCCCGTGCCGACACAATAAGCCCTGTCAACACCGGCCCTAATTCCCGCGTGATGCCGAGCCCCACAGTAGGCCCGACAAGCGACACAGCGTTCACCAATCGAAAACCCAAGAAAATCTGATAGGCGAGCGCCATACCGGTAAATAGTCCCGACAACAGTATGATTCCCAAAGATTTATTGCCGATGAACTCCATGTGAACGATGAGCTCATCAAAACGATAGGGCTTGGTGAAGAACAGTCGAACGCCGCCCAATGCAAACTCGAAAAGTTGTCCAACCTCAATAACAAGCACTCGAAACCGCATCGCGAGCCACAGGAAAAAACCGTCAAACGCCTGATTGAATCGTTCTCGGGTTTCTAAATACCGTGTCGCAAAGCTCATGAGTTTAAGGGTACGCTGATTGGTATCGATCCGTCGACATAAAGCCGCGGAACACGTTCACTGATTCCCGTAAGTACTTCGTACGAGATAGTCTCCATTCGATCGGCAAGTTCCTGCACCGACGGCGAGTCGCCGAAGAGCACGACCAAATCACCGATCCGGGCGGACTCGACGTCAGTCAGGTCACACATGAAATAGTCCATACAAACCGTACCAACAACAGGGACCCGCGCCTTCAACTTATCAACGACAATCGATGCGCCGGTGAAGCTACGATGATATCCGTCAGCATACCCACAGGGAATGACACCGATACGCGAGTCACGACTGGCCTGCCAGTGCCCACCGTAACTGACTCGATCACCTCGACTGACGTCCTGAATATGAACGATGCGACTTACAAGCTGCATAACGGGCTTCACGCCTAGAGACGGCGTCAACATCTCATTTTCTACGCCGTAGAGACTAATTCCTGGTCGCGCTCCCCAAGCGATACGCCCAGGGGTCAGTCCCGCCGAGAGACCACGCAGTCCAGATGAGTTAGCAACATGAAGCTTGAATCCACTCAAGCCCGCTTTCTTGAGTTCTTGTACGGAAGATTCAAACTCCTTGAGCTGTAAGTCAGTACGACCACCAATCTGGCCAGCATCTTCGCCGTCAGAGAAGTGCGTCCCAACGCCTTCCAGATAGAGCAATTTGTTCGCAGCAATCATTTCAGCCGCGCGCGGCACGTCGCGCGGAGAAAGTCCGAGGCGATTCATCCCGGTATTGATTTTTAAATGCAATGTCCGTCGCTCCTGATGCGCTGATGACGCCTGTTTACAAACTCGAGCCCACGACTCAAGGCCCTCAATCGTGCTGATCACAGGAGTTAACCGTTCCTCCCACAACACCTGGGCTCCCATCGCATCGAAGAGTCCAAAATGTAGAATCGCGCCGTGATCACCGCTTTGGCGAAGGTGTACGCCTTCCTCAATCAACCCAACTCCAAGGTGAGTCGCACCCGCACGCCTGAGGCGCGCCGCGACTGCGCTGTCGCCATGGCCATAGGCATTGGCTTTGACCATCGGACATAGCCAAGCACCAGGCTCCAATCGATCACGTAAAATTTCGAAATTTTGAGCGAGACGATCAAGGTTAACAAACGCTACCGTCGGACGATGGCGTGAAAGCGTGACGTCCATCACAGCGCCGGTCCCTCACCAAAACGAGTTACGTACTCGGGCTCAAACCCTGGAGGCGCATCGATAACTCGCACTCGCGGCTCAGCATCGCTCCATTCGAGATCGAGCAATGACGAAACCAGAGCATCGCTATCACGTACTCGTCCAGGATACTCAACCAATGCCGCTTTTACACTTAACCGCTCGACGTGAAGGAGCTCCAAGGCCGGCAGGTTCAACCGCTCCGTCATGCGGCAAAGCCGATCAATCACTGCCGCCGCCTCCGCCACAGGAGTATGCGGCATGATGACCGCAAACTGATCTTTCCCAAAACGCGCGACAATGTCTGTACCTCGAAGCGTTCGACGCAGAGACGATCCAACAACCTTCAGTATCGAGTCAAAACTGGCGCCAAGCGCATCGCCAAGTTCAAGACCGAGAGCACCTGTCCTAACGACAGCGACTGACAACGGATGCCGAAGGCGACGCGCACGCGCGAACTCAAATTCCAAACTCTCTTGAAACGCCTTCCTGTTCGGCAACCCCGTTCCGCGATCCACCCGCTCCAACGTGTGACGATCGCGAAGCGCCTGGATGCGCCCCCAAGTCAGATCGAAGAGGTGTGTCACAGCCTCGATTTCACTTTGCGCACCATCTGATACGTCGATACCGCTGATCACGAATAGACCGACTGGCTCGTCTGGAGTCCCGTGCAGAAGAACGGTATAGTTATCGATATGAAACACGTCCTTGAGGAACCGACGCAACTCCTGAAACTCGAGCAGGTTCTGCAAAGCATCACGCACCGGAGACCGATCGGCAGGAGAAAATCCGAAACCCTTGCGGTCTGAAAAATCAGTGACGTGCGCACCCGAACACTGCTGCACGACGAATGCATTTCGAATGGGTATCCATCGCAAGTAGATAGCGTCCGCACCACCGCCAGGAGAAGCGGCAGCGAAAAGCCGACACGCTTCACTCACAACAGCATCGAAATCCTTCAACATAGAAAAGGAGCGTATCGCCTGAATCAATCTCCCGCGCGATCCCTCTGATTCGCCAACACCAGTCCGAGCAATTTCCAAATAGCGATCACGCCAGGCTTCGACTTCAAACTGGGCAAAAAGGCGCGAGCACGCACGATCAAGACAGAACTCAACAGCCGCCCGACGTATCGAATCGCCATCTCCAACATCGGGGATCCCCAACCAGTCCCAAGCGCCAATGCTGATAGCGAGCTTTCTTGTCGTGCCATCTTCGCCGGCACCAGAATACACGATGGCTTGAATCTCTCGACTGATCTTCTGAATATTCAGAATCGTTTCGCGAGCCTCAGTCCCTCGCTCCCCATCAGCAGCATCAGTTCCAACCAAAAGGATATGGGGCGGATTCGCGTCAGCAAAAGTCACCGCCGATGTCGGTGCCGACGCCACCGTCACCTGCCGAAAGCCAAGTTCTGTCAGCCACTGGAGCATTTCACCGCGCCGAATGTCATCTCGGTCGACGATCAGAACTTGAAAATCGGCACGCGCAGCCCTTTCCATCGGTCTACCCCCGCTGGACTGGTCGAACTTTGACAACCACGTCCTCACCCGATTTTCCGACTTGGGTCTTATCCGGGTCATCGGTTACGGCCTCTTGCACCCGAAACTCCGGACCCTCTTCCATTCCAGGTCGTGGTGGCGGTGGAAGTTTTGCAGCCTGAACCGATGGCAACGGCACTTTTCCACCGAGAGAAACGGCACCTTCGCTGCTAAAGTCCAACGCTGCCCCACTATGTCCGGTCGCCGTATCATCGCTCTCTGCATCAGCGGCCGGTTTTGATGCTGGGGACGCCTGCTTCACCGCCACAGCGGCGGTTGAAGTTTTTTTCTGTGCTGCCTCGAACAGCTCCCGCTCGTGCTTTTGAACCGGAAACTTCAGAACCACAGTCGTCCCATCTCCGGGCGACGAACTCAACTCAACGGAGCCACCATGGCTGTCAACAATCGACCGAACTTTAGTCAGCCCGAGTCCCTTTGCTCCAGGATCATCAAAAATATGGAAGAACGGATCAAACGCCTGCCGACGCGAGTCTCGATCCATTCCAACGCCATTGTCGGCAAAGGAGATCGTGAGAAAATCGCCCGAGTCTCTCATGTCAATCCGAAGCATCTTCTCACTTCGCCCCTGCAAACCACGTTTAGCGTTCGTGATGAGTTCCTCAAAAATAGATTCGAGCGAACCCTCAAGTCCCTTGATCATCGGGCTTGGCTGAATTTTGTCGACGATCGTGACTCCGATCTCTTGCAACTCCGGACGACTCCGATCCAAAACTCGTCGCAATGCCGACCACACGTCAGCACGATCGCCGTCCTTAGGAGGATGCGCATCCATTCCGAGGCGACCAAACTCATCGACAGTATCTTTTGCGCGTCGGAGATCCTGCTCGATCATCGCGATGTGTTCCCGAATCTCTGCTGGCAAGCCTGATTTATCGTCGGCCGCCGAAGCCGTTAACTCCTTCAGCTTCCCACTCGCCAACTGAATATGAGCCAATGCCGCAAGGACCGGCTCTTTCAACGCGCCTTCCATACCGCCGACCAAGCTCTTCAAGATGCGCCCCTGATCAACATCGGCAGCCGCACGAGTCACCGCAACCGGCGCCGTTGCATGCGGAGAAACTGGTGCAGACTTCATTTCTGCCGGCATCTCAATAGGTCGGCGCATGTCCTCGGTGATCGTCTCTGCTCTCCGACGATGTCCTAAACTTGAAAGCAACGAGCTTGAAGCCGTAACAACCGCAGCCTTCTGCTCGTCGATGTCATCAAAGCGAACCGACCGTAGGTCTCCCAACCCACTCGCTCCCGATGTCGCGCCGCCAAACTGTGGAAGCAGCTTTGCGCCCCAAGCGAAAACCAGAAGCAGTCCGACGAGAATCGCAAGTCCTCCGGTTGTAATTGCCGTTTTTCCAAATGTCTCTGTGCTTGTCGAAATCACCGAGTCCGGCGTCGACATCACCACAAAAAGATTGGACCGGTCGACCTGCTCGAAAGCGGAAAACACCTGATTACCGGCACTCGTTTTATAGCGAAGCGCGCCTGCTGATGATCTGGCCTGAAGAATCTCCTTCGTGACCGGACCGCCAACGGCGTCGTCCCTCATCAGCGCACCGATCATCGTTTTATTGGAGTGCGTCGCCGCATAGCCGCGGCTATCAATTACAAAAGCCGAAGATGTCGAGCCGATATAGTCTTCGGTCGCCGTTACAAGTGGATTTGAACCAAAGAATCCGACCACAAATGCACGGTTACCGGTGCCCACCTGAACAGACTGGTAGTCAGTGCCTTCGGGAAGCGGAGAAACGGTCGGGTTCCCAGGAGTATTTGTCGTCTGTGTCTCGACTGCCACCGTCAACGACCAGAGCGGACGACCTCGCGAATCCGAAAGTCTCTGCCAATAGGTTTCGCCGTTCTTCACGCGATCAAACGGCAGACTCTTCACCAGCGCCACTTCCTGATCCGGTGTCACCATCACCACGTTCGATTGGAGCCGCGGATACAGTGGGCCTTTCTCAATCCAGGAAACTCCCCACTGTCCACGACCAGTCGGAACAACCAGCGCCACAAGAGCAAACTCTCCAAAAATGCGTGATCGCCCAGGCCCCAAGATCGAACGATTGGCGGCAAACTGCACCAACCGCGTTTTATCCTGAGCTAAGCGCAGCTGGATCACGCGCCTCAAAGGCGCCACCTGCTTTGAGTTGGAGTCCGCAACGAACTCAACCTTGTCACGATTGATCTGATCGCGGGTTTTCAAAACCACGCCACCCACCGCCACCACGACGGTTACGATTACAATCAATGCCGCTACAATCAGAGGCTGTCGAATATCTGACCTTTTTGCCAAATCACCACTCTCCGTCTTGCCTATTAAATCCCCCGCGACCTTGTTCCGGCAAGACCAGTGTCGGGTCTGGACCTCTGTCGAGTTCTGGCGTATGACCTCGCTCATGGGTTTCACCGATCGAACGAACTGCGATTTTCTCGTCATTGGCTCAGGCCTCGCTGGCCTGGCCTTCGCTCTTAAAATGGCGGACCACGGACACGTCCTGATCGCTTCAAAAACCCAGGCTCCGGCCACCAATAGCTCAATGGCTCAGGGCGGTATTGCCGCCGTCATTGGCGGTGACGACAGCTTCGACGACCACGTTCGCGACACCCTCGTGGCCGGTGCCGGCCTTTGTAAGGAAGCTACCGTTCGCACTGTTGTTGAAGCCGCACCGGGCGTTATAGCCGAACTCGTTAAGTGGGGTGTGCGTTTTGACGCCAAAGATGCCGACGGAACACAGTTTGATCTCACTCGCGAAGGCGGACATAGCTTCCGACGCATCGTCCACGTTCAAGATCATACGGGCCAAGAGGTTCACGCCAAGCTACTCGAGAAAGCGAAGGCTCATCCCAATATCGAGATTCGCGAGGATCTCTTTGGCGTGGACCTGATTCTGGACCGACAGGGCCGAGCGATCGGCATGCACGGCTTCGACCGAAAAAACTGGCGCGGCGTTGATGTCTTTTCGCGTATGACCCTGCTCGCCACCGGTGGCGCCGGCAAAGTCTACCTGTACACCTCAAACTGGTCCGGCGCGACTGGCGACGGCATCGCCATGGCGTATCGGGCAGGCGCCCCAATCGCAAATCTCGAGTTCATGCAGTTTCATCCAACCTGCCTGTATCATCCTAACGCCAGGAACTTTCTGATCACCGAGGCCATCCGCGGCGAAGGCGGCGAGCTGATCAACGCCGCAGGCGAAGCCTTCATGAAACGATATCATCCACTCGGCTCACTTGCTCCACGCGATATCGTCGCGCGATCAATCGATGCCGAGATGAAAAAAACCGGCGAAGCGTGCATGTATCTCGACATCTCAAAAAAACCAGCCGACTTTATCGCCCATCATTTCCCGGTGATTCAAAAGACCTGTCTGCAATTCGGAATCGACATCACGAAAGAACCGATCCCGATCGTACCCGCCGCGCACTATCTCTGCGGCGGTGTGGTCACTGATCTCGATGGTCAAACTTCAATCCCGGGCCTCTACGCCGCGGGAGAAACAGCCTGCACAGGACTCCACGGTGCCAACCGCCTCGCTTCGAACTCTCTTCTTGAATGTCTCGTCTTTGCCGATCGAGCGGCAAAACACGTGATCGCAAACAATGCGAATATGCCTAAGCCAGAGCCGATTGTTGCCGAGTGGTCACTCCTCGGCGATCGCTCGCCCGATGAGGAGCAAGTTGCGATTGCGCATATGTGGGATGAGATCCGGCGCTTGATGTGGAACTACGTCGGCATCGTACGATCCAATCGCCGACTGACGGCAGCTCAAGCACGACTCAATGTGATTCTCAACGAGATCGAACGCGATCACCGCTTGAAACTTCACCCCGACGCCATTGAGCTGCGAAACATTGCTCTGGTTGCCGATCTAACCGTGCGACAAGCAATAATGCGCAAAGAGTCGCGCGGAATCCACTGGAATGTCGACTATCCGAAACTGCTCGAAGGCCCAGCTCAAGATACGATTCTGAGTCGAACCTCACCGCGCGACTAACCAAGATTTCGGCGGTGGAGCTAGTTTCCGCCGCCCTCACTTGAGCGAAACACGATACCGAAAAGCAAGAACAACGACGTCCCCGGATTCGCCGCAAACTTAAGGTCACCGCGAAACCAGAGTGTGCTACTGGCATGCATCAAAATCGCAGCGCCAACATGAGCACCTGTTTCTGTCGTGCGATCCTCGGCGCCGGCCGGCCGATAGAAATTGAAATCAATGCCGCCATAGATCGAACCCATGAATTGATCAATTGCCGGAAGATCCGCGCGCATACTTGTCGACAACGTGGTGAAGTCCACACCTTCCGCGTGCGAGTTTGAGAGCCCAAGCTCTGCCGTCCCCCCCCCAAGAGCCATTCCGTAGCGCCCCCCGAACACCGGCAAGATCTCCGTTACTCCATCGATTTGATTGGGGAGATGACTTCCAACGAAGAGTGAGATCTCACTCGACCCACCTCCGGAGTCCTGCGCAAACGCTGATTGCGGCAACACCAAAAGCAGCAGACCTCCTAAAAGGAGCCTCATCATGGCCTTCACCGTCTTCCGTTCACACATCATCAATCTCTTGAAAAGTAAGCCCATAAGAAAAGAATAAGCCGAAGAGATGGTTTCGGTCCAACGACCCTTGACCCCATTCCCCCTCGAACTGGACAATGAGGTCACATGATCAAGCGAACCGAAGGCTATTTTACTGGAGATCACCACAAACTCGGGTCCAGCTCACAGAATCAGGAGCTGTTCTTTCAGTCGTGGACGAGCGCCAAGGCACGCGCGACTTTGGTCTTAACGCACGGAATCTCCGAGCATTCCGAATCTTATCATGAAATGGCTCTCGAACTCGTACCACGCGGTTGGGATATCTACGCTTGGGATTTACGCGGGCACGGACGCAGCGAGGGGAAGCGCGGCTACATCGATGACTTCCATCGCTACAGCCGCGACCTTCATCATTTCGTGAAGCATCTAAAAAGTGGATCTCTCAAAAATTCGAAACTTCCGCTCATTATGATGGGACATTCGATGGGGGGACTGA